>PKWD01000259.1 GCA_003131945.1 Acidimicrobiaceae bacterium | reverse complement strand
CCCGCCGCGGGTATCCCCTGGTTCGTCAGCTTGTTCGGTCGCGACGCGCTGACCGCTTCGTTCGAGACACTCGCTGTCTCGCCTCGCTTCGCGCTCGGCAGCCTGCGAGCTCTTGGAGCCCTGCAGGCCGATTCCTACGACGACAGGCGAGACATGCAACCAGGCAAGATCGAACACGAGGTGCGCCACGGGGAGCTCGCCGCCCTCCACCTCATCCCGCACACCCCGTATTACGGCGGCCACGAGACGACCACGCTCTACGTGCTCGTGGCGGCGTGGGCCTGGCGCTGGCACGGAGATCGCGGTGCGCTCGACGCCGTGCGGCCCTATGTCGAGCAAGCCATAGCCTGGATCGACCGCGACGGCGACATCGATGGGGACGGACTCCAGGAGTATCAGAGACGCTCTGTGGACGGCTACTACAACCAGGGTTGGAAAGACTCAGGAGACGCCATCGTCACGAGCGACGGATCGCTGGCCAAGCTTCCGATCGCCCTGTGCGAGCACCAGGGTCTGGTTGTGGCGGCCAAGCGTGCATGGGCCGACGTCCTCCAGACCGTCTACGACGAACGCCATCACGCCATTCGACTTCGCTCGGAGGCAGACCGTCTGGCGGGCCAGATCGAAGAGCGCTTTTGGTGGGAAGAGGAAGGGATCTACTACCTCGGACTAGACGGTGACAAACGCCCGATCGACTCGGTGTCCTNNTGTGGAGCGGATGGGGCATCCGGACGCTATCGGCCCACCACGTTGCTTACGATCCGCTGTCCTATCAACGTGGGTCGGTGTGGCCCCACGACAATGCCATCGCGGCGGCTGGTTTCCGGGCCTACGGACTCAACGAGGAAGCGTCCACGGTGGCCGCCGGCATCTTCGACGCCGCCTCGAGATTCGCCTCGCAGCGNNCGCCGGCGCATTTCCGGTGCAGTACCTCGGCGCTAACGTCCCTCAAGCGTGGTCCTCCGGAGCGATTGTCCACCTCATCACCACCCTCCTTGGTCTCGACGCTAGTGCCCGAGACGGTATTCTGCGCCTGCATCCCTGTCTTCCGGAATGGATGTCGGAGGTGACGCTTCGCCAGCTCCGGGTGGGCGATTCCTCCATCGATTTCCGAATCGCTCGCCACGCTGACGGTCGACATACCGTCGAGACGCTTGCTGGCGGCGAGGGCCTCAGACTCGAGCTCGAAGGCTGAAACAGAATACGGTCAACCCGAGCCCCGAGATCCTGCCCGTGGGCATACTGGACGATGGACGCTCCCTTCTGAGATGCACCATCTGCACCATCTTGCCCAGTCGCCTGGGAGTCAATGACTCTCAGCATCTACCGAGTCTGGCGATGGCGTCCTCGGCTTCTGTGACCAAGGTGCTGACGAGGTCGCTTGCCGAGGACAGTTCGGTGATCAAATCGATCCCTTCTCCCGCCCAGATGGGGACGACGGCCGGGTCACCTCCGACGGCAGCCAAACCGTAGGCTTCGAGCACGGCGGCGTCCCCGGCGAGCTCGTCCTCTCGGTCCCGCCAGCAATCGAGGAAGTCGTTGCGCAAGGTACGAGCGGTGTAGCGGCGGGGCCATGGAGAGTGTCGGGCGATATCAAGGACCCGGCTCCGCTCGGTGTCGTCGCCGCTCCGTTCGAGTATCGCCTCGGTGACCGACGCCGGAACGAGCGCTTCGAAGCTGGCCTCGAATCGGGTGCCGACCAGCGCACCGGCTGCCCCGAGCACGAGGGCTGCGGCCAGGCCACGGCCGTCGGCAATCCCGCCCGCGGCCAGAACCGGCGTGGGCGTGACGACGTCGACGACAGCCGGCACAAATGGCAGCGTGGCTCGTCGGCCACCGTGGCCGCCGGCCTCGGAACCTTGGGCCACGATCACGTCAGCACCGACATCTTGAGCCTGACGGGCCTCGTCGAGGTCCGTCACTTGGATGATCAAGGTGGTCCCGGCGTCACGGACAGATGCGGCGAAAGGGCTCGGGTCGCCGAACGACAGCATGATGGCTGTCGGCTCGTGTTCCAGGGTCCACTGGAGCGTCTCGACCTCGAGGGCCCAGCTCAGGAAGCCAACTCCCCATGGGCGGTCGGTGGACCCGGCAGCGATCGCCAACTCACGTTCCAGCCAACTCCGATCGCCGTGGCCACCCCCGACCAGGCCGAGACCACCGCCGTTGGACACCGCCGCGGCCAGCGCGCCGCCGGCGACGTCACCCATCGGCGCCAAGGCGACGGGGTGCCGCACGGACAAGGATTCGGTGAACACCGTCCTCAACGTCATGGGCCCCTCGTGTGCTCGCCGTCGGCCAAGCGTGAGCGTCCGGGTTTGCTCTCGGTCGACGGTGTCCAGGTGACATCCATCAGATGTCGGGCCAGCGTCTTGCCAATCCGCGTCGCATGCTCCTTGGCCAGGTCGGCGGCCGGTCCCGCCCAGCGGGCGTCGATGCTCTCGACCCAGAGCGCATACCAACGGTCGAAGTGTTCGATGCGGAGCGGCTCGAGGTCGTGTACATGTTGGTGCGCTTCGAGAATGGATCCCCCGTAGCCGGGCTGGCGGAGTAGGACGCGGCACCAGTAGTCGATCAGTTTGGGGATGTGGAGGGCCCAGTCGACCTCAGCGACCTTGGCGAAGATCGGCTCGAGAAGCTCGTCGAACACGATTTCCCGGTAGAAGCTGACAACCAGGTCATGG
>PKWD01000412.1 GCA_003131945.1 Acidimicrobiaceae bacterium | reverse complement strand
ATGGCGAACACGGGATCCTGCATGAGCGTCCGATGCGGGCCCGTCACATGCGCCTTGGCGAGGTCCAACGCCACCTGACCGGCAGCGCCTCCAGGCCAGACGGTGGCGAGGGGACGCCCAGCCACAATGAAGTGTCCAGGCCTATGGTTGAGGCGGATGACGGCATCGGTACGGACTGCGATGTCGACCAACTGGGCGTATCCGACGAATTGCAAGTAGCCACTCGTATCGGCGGGAACGGCGCCACCCCTATCGTCGATCAGTTGGAGCAGTTCGNNGGTACCGACTTCCCTTTTCCCACCAAGGTCGACGTCCTCTGACCAGAGCTCTCTTCAGGGAACTCGACGTCGATTGCGTGCATGAGGTCACGAGCGATGCCTGCGATCACCTCCGGCAACTGGATCGACTTGGCAATGTGATGGATGAAATAGATGAGAACGGCCAGGTCGACAAGAAGTAACGCTTCGGCCACGGTGATCGACAATCGGGGCACGAACGGGCCCAAATGAGTACGGGGAGCACTGGTGATCGAACCGAGGCTCAGCACGGCGAAGGCGAAGGTCCCCACAAAGACGCCCAGAGTGACCTGGTTCCCGATGTCTCTGACAAAGTTCCGCATCATGCGAGGACCGAACTGCTGCGACGCCAGAGTGAGAGCGAGAATGGTGATGGAGAAGACGACGCCCACCACAGTGAGGACTGCGGCGGCGATGGCGATGAGAACCTGGCGGCCGGCGTCGGCACTTCCGGTCTGGATCCAGAAGGGAAGACCGAGGTGCCGGTGATATGCCGCCCAGTCAATTTCGAATGTCACCACGAAGAGCAGACCGGCGAAGACAACGAAGAGCGTGGGGACCATCCAGAAGGTTGTGCGCAGTGCCTCCCAGCGCCAACTGGGCAGCTTTCCCTGGCCGTACCGAACGCGTTCTCCCTCGGCCTGTTCGGTCGACGTCTGCCCTTCGATCATCGACGGCCCGGCCCGTGATGACCGACAGGCAAGCGGCGTTCGGTCGTGGCGCGCCAACGGCGCCCAATAGGTGATTTATCGAGCACCTGATCGTACGGGTGCCACGGGTAAAGTGACTCGGTCATAGGGCGCGACCTCCTGGTCGCCGACCAGTCTTCCCGGCACTCCTTTGGGTGGGAAGACTAGCTGGTTCGAAGTCACCGCCCTTCCGTGTCGCGACGGTGGCTACCTGAGACGCCTCCGGCTAGGCGGAGAGGCGCGCCGGGATTCTGATCAAACGCAAGGGGCCCGTGTTGACTGTGGGAACGAGGGGAAACGGTGCGATGTCGGCCAGCGCCGAGGTAGGTGCGCCAGGCGGATGATCATCTTGCGTTGCTGGTCGTTCGTGAACGCTGACGCCATGTTGCCTGAGCTACGGGCCAAGATGGGGCTCAGGTGACGACGGCGTTGGGGCCCTTCTTGCGCCCCATCGATGTAACAGAGGATCCGCTCACATGAGCGCGATGGGTGAGCCTGACCCCTGACCCCTGACCGTCAAGAGCGTGGGCGCATCGGAACTGTCTCGAGCGGCTCACGCCGATGGAGAGGCGGCGATGCGGGCGAAGAGGTCGACCACTCGGTCTACCAGTTCGTTACGCCCTATCGCCACGACTCCTTGGTGCCACGCCAAGCAGATCTCGCCGAGCGCTCCGATCTGCGCGTAGGCGATGAACCGTCTGTTGTCGAGGGATTCGGTGTCGGCCAGCTGATCAACTGGGAGAAGCGACGCGACGGCAACCTCCACGATGCGCCCACGGAAGCGGCTGAGACTGCCTGCTTGTGTCTCGGTGATCAGGACACGAGCGAGGCGACGGTCGTCGAGCAGGGCATCGATGAACGCCTTGATCCCGGCGTGTACCGAACCTCCGGGGGTGCCGGGTTGGAAAGGCTCGGTGAGCTCGACCATGAGGTCGATGGCATGGTCGACGACTGCTGCGCCCAGCTGGTCGATCGATTCGAAACTTTCGTAGAAGTACCGTTTTGTGAGTCCGGCTGCGGCGCAGACCTCGCCGACGCCGAGGCTGGCAGCCCCGCGCGTTCCCGCTAGGTCAAATGCTGCTTCAACGAGCCGCTGGCGTCTGTTCTGCTGGCGTTCGGAAGCGCTGACTCCCCGAAAGGGTCGGGTGACTGGGCGGTTCATAGTTGATACCGGATCGTGTCCACTCTACAATGAACAAGAGTTGACACGACATCGTGTCAACTATCGGACCTCTTGTCGCATAGGAGACGCTCGACGATGTCAGTTGTTGTAGGGCCGGGGTTCGATCTCACCGACCCCGACATTCTCGCTGATCGTTTGCCGTTGGACGAGTTCGCCTACCTGCGCGAGGAAGCTCCGGTGTTCTGGAATGCTCAGGACCCGGCCGCGTCGGGGCATGACGACGCGGGCTTTTGGGCGCTCACGCGCCATGCGGACGTAAAAGCCGTCTCCACCGCCCGTACGGGCTGGTCCGTCGAGGAGAACTCTGCGTTCGTTCGGCTGCTTGATTCGTCCGAGCTGGCTCGGGAAACCACTAAGGAGCTGTTGTTATGCATGGACCCGCCGCGTCACACACGGGTGCGCGGCGTGGCCACTCGTTGCTTCACGCCGCCGGCGGTCGGCAAGCTCGAAGACGACCTACGCGAACGCGCCGCACGTATCGTCTGGTCGGCCTCCAAACAAGAGAGCGGCGACTTCGTCGCCGACGTCGCTTGCCATCTCCCGCTGCAGGCGATAGCCGGTCTGATGGGCTTTCCCGACGTGGATCGTGAGCAGCTCATCCATTGGAGCGATCAGATGGCGGCCACCGAAGATCCCGAGTACGGCAGCATGAACCAAACGGCGACGTTTGAGCTCCTGGCGTATGCCTACGCCTCGGCTGAGGAACGCAAGATACGTGACCTGGGCGACGTGACCAGCCGACTCGTCCGTCCTGACGCATCAGGCCAGACACTGTCGAGCGAGGAGTACGGGTTCTTCTTCATCATCCTGGCCGTGGCGGGGAACGAGACGACACGTCAGGCGATCGCCCACGGGATGCTGGCCTTCCTAGAAAACCCGGACCAATGGGAGCGTTGGCGGATCGAGCGACCTTCGACTGCTGTCGATGAAATTCTCCGCTACGCCTCNNCCTCGCCGGCCGTCGTGCTCCAGCGAACGGCGACAGAGGACACGGAGATCGATGGCCGCCCCGTCCGCTGTGGCGAGCGGGTGGGGATGTACTTCGCGGCGGCCAACTTCGATGACGAGGTCTACGAGGATCCTCAACGGTTCGATATCGGCCGAAGCCCGAATCCGCACGTGACGTTCGGCGGCGGCGGGCCTCACTTCTGCATCGGTGCCAACCTGACTCGGCTCGAGATTCGGACCATGTTTGATGCCCTGGCCGACGGACTATCCGATGTAGGTCTACTCGGGAGACCGCGGCGGCTTCGATCTTCGTGGCTCAACGGCATCAAGGAGCTGCCGGTGTCCTACCACGCCACGACAGCCCGGTGATGGGGGGCTCCCTGGCCGAGACGGGTTCTGTGTCGGCCACGGCGTGGGTGGGCGCCCGGCTCGGGGCACCGACCGACGTNNCTCGATTTCAACGACATCGACACGATCCGTGGCCGGTACGGGATCATGAAACTGGAGCCGCCGTTAGCCGTGGGCATGGTGGCGGCCGGCGTCGTCGATGCGGCTGGACCCGGCGCCGAAGCACTCCTCGGGCGGCGGGTCGTGGGCGTCACCGTCGGGGTGCAAGGCGGCTACGCGTCGGCCGCATTGCTCGATGCAGCCACCGTTCAGACCTTGCCGAGCTGGCTCAGCTTCGTTGACGGGGTGGCGATGTACTTTCCCTACCTGCTGGGATGGCTCGCTCTGCGCGAGCGCGGTCGGGTAAAAGCTGGCGATATCGTCCTCGTGCACGCCGGAGCAGGCGGCATAGGCTCCGGGGTGGTCCAGCTCGCCAAAGCCTTCGGCGCAATCGTCATTGCCACCGCCGGAAGCGACGAGAAGATCGACTTCTGCCGCCAGCTCGGCGCGGACTATGCCATCAACTATCGCAAGAACGACTTCGTAGGGTACGTGGACGACGTGACCAATGGGCATGGCGTCGATATTGCATTCGACTCCATCGGCGGGCAGGTCACGACCGACACTTTCCGGACAATGGCCTTCAACGGTCGTCATCTCATCGTCGGTTTCGCGGCTGACATCACCTTGGAGGAACGGCCGGTCAGCCTCCAGCCGAGCATCTACGGTAACTTCGATCTCGTCGGCATCTGTTTTTCCTTTGTTGACGATCCACGTCTGACACGAAGCTTGGGCATGAACTTCCTGACAGGTGCCGACGGGCTTCGGATCTGGGGCAATATCGTGCAGATGACGAAGCGTGCGCAGATCCGTCCCGTGGTCGGCCGGGAGATCGAGTTCAACGATGTGCCAAACATGCTCGAAGCGATCGAGCGTCGCGAAACCATGGGCAGAACCGTCGTTCGGGCACCACAGCGCCTCGAATCGCACTGATCAGCCGCCCGGCACCGCGCTATTCATACGGGGATCCCCTTCTGGGAGGCCAGATCGACGGATACGCACAGCGGAAGCCAAATGGAACCCTGGTCATTCAGGGCCGACCAAGAAGCGATTCCCGCCGTGAATGGTTTGAGAGTCATCGATCTCTTGCCAGGTGAGTGGAGCAGGTAAGTCGAGGTGAGCGGACCTCTCGAACGAAACCACCAAGGAGGAGATCAACGCCCTCCGGTCCTTGAGCAGGCATTTTGGCTGACTCAGGCTGGGAGTCCCTGAGCCACCTACTGTGAAGGAGCAACAGCTCTCGGCCCTCGCTCGCCCGCCACCAGGATGCCTGCGATACGCCTCGCTGTCTCGGTGGGTTGCGCCCGTCCCGACAGGGTCAGCACTTCCACCCTTCGATCGGCTCCCCACGGTGGGAGCAACAACCCGAGGTGACCCGTGCGAGTTGACAACGACGATCCTAGGAAGCAGGTTTCGCAGCTGCTTCGGCGCCGACCTGGTTGGAGTCTCCAGGCGATGTCCACTCCAGGTGCGCCGCTGGTCTGGTGTTTCGGATCTGGCGGCGAGATCGAGCTGTCATTAACGGTGGATAGACGCTCGATCTGCGTCTATATCGTCGAAAGGGACCAAGATGTCACGCTGCGGAGTGCCAGCGAGTTGGTCGCTTGGCTGAACGCTAACAAGGCCGGGTCGCTCCAAGATCCGACGAGCGGAATGGTCGACAAGCTGAAGGGCGGCAAGCTCTTCAAGTGGGGTTAGCCGCCTTACTCTGTCAAAGAGTCAACCGTTGTCACGTTCGGGCACGTTGGGGACAGTACGGAAAGTATCCTGACCGTTTCGGACAACCGGTTGAAGTCGTGCCGAAGCCATTCGACATCGGACAGACAAGTCACAGAGCGGTCGTCTCAAATGCGGTCATCAGGGGTCGCAACTTGATCTCCCAATGACCGTAGCCCCGCCGTAACCTGTCATAGGTGAAGATCGGGTGTGCCGGGTGCGGCTGCATCATCGAGTCAGTGTCGTTGTTTGTAGCGACGATTGCTGCTGCCGCAACGTCCCTGTAAACGAGGAGCTCAACTGAGCTCAGAGTACGTCCGAGAGCGGAGCTCTCCTACCAGGTCAGTGCAGGTGAGCGGACAACTCTCAAACCAAACGATCAAGGAGAGAAGCGTCGCTCTCTGGTCCCTGACCGAGGATGACGTCCGGACAACTTCCTTGGAACAGACTTCGCCCGACTCTCGATCCGCCCTTCGAACCCCGGAACGGATCTGCCGGCGCCTTGGACCCGCCCAGGTGGATGAACTGATTCAAGGCTATGTCGACGGTGTGCCCGTCGATGATCTGGCCAGGTTCCAGGTCGATCAGAGCACGGTCCAGAGGCGTGTTCCGACGTCATGCCCCACCCCGTCGGGCGCCCCGGCTTGGGCCGAGACAGTCCGAGGAAGCGGCACGGCTGTATCTCGCTGGTCAATCCTTGGCCAAGCGGTCCGAGCACTTCAGTGTCGCTACTGACACCGTGGCTCTCGCCTGGCGCCGGGCTGGGGTCACGTTGCGGCCACGACGGGGGTGGCTCCGTTAGCGGCAAGATCGAGGTGTCTGACCAATTTCCTAATTGGCTTTGGTCGTCGTGACCGCACTCCAGATCAGGAGCGGCGCCGAGACCGAGAGCGGTAACGGATGGGACAGGTTGATTCTGGAGCTCGTTACCGGGGGCGAAGTATCGGACATCTCGCGTGGCGGACGCGCTCGGGGAATCGGTTATGCCGTGGGTCTATGCGTTCGACCCGCACACCAAGCCGTCGCCCTGTGCCTGCGCCTGCGTCGTGCCCCGCGAGCGCAGGGNNGTAGGATACTGCGTATGGTACGAATGGGTTATTCGGGCGCTGCGCCATGAGCGTCCGCCACGCGCTGCTCGCGTTCTTGAGCGAAGGTCCCAACTACGGCTTGCAACTGCGCCAGGAATTCGAGGAGAGCACCGGCGAGGTGTGGCCCCTCAACGTCGGACAGGTCTACACGACGCTCCAGCGCCTCGAGCGCGACGAGCTGATCGAGTCCGACGACCGCGGGGAGGACGCCGGGCCTCAAAAGGTGTTCCACATCACCGAGGCGGGCCGGAAGGAGCTCGACACGTGGTTGAGCACGCCACCGGACATGACCGAGCCGCCCCGTGACGAACTCGTGATCAAGGTGCTCGCTGCCCTTCGGGTCCCTGACGTCTCCGTCCACGACGTGATCCAGGTCCATCGACGGTATCTCGTCGAACTGATGCAGCAGTGGACGCGGCTCAAGGAGGACGAAGCGGACTTCGACCTCACCTTCGCCCTCGTTGTCGACGCCGAGCTCTTCCGGCTCGACTCCATCGTCCGCTGGCTCGACACCGCCGACGGTCGGGTGAAGCGCGCCGCGCTCGAGGCTCCGTCGGCAAAGCCCGGACCGCTCATCCGGCGGAGGTTGGTCGCCCGGCGATGAGCTATCTCGAGCTGCGCCGGGTCTCGAAGAGCTACGGGGCCGGCGCCACCGAGGTGCACGCGCTCTCCGCCCTCGACCTCGCCGTCGAGCGTGGCTCGCTCGTCGCGGTGATGGGGCCGTCGGGCTCGGGAAAGTCGACGTTGCTCACGATCGCCGGCAGTCTCGAAGAGCCGAGCAGCGGCGAGGTCGTGATCGACGGCAATGCGTTGTCATCGATGTCGCGAAACGACAAGGCGCGACTTCGGCGCCGGACCGTCGGCTACGTCTTCCAGGACTTCAATCTCCTGGCCGGGCTCACCGCCGCGGAGAACGCCTCGTTGCCGCTCGAGCTCGACGGTATCTCGGCCAAGACAGCACATCTCGCCGGCGTGGCGGCGCTCGAGGAACTCGGTCTTGCGGATCGCGCAACCCACTACCCGGACGAGCTCTCCGGTGGGGAACGCCAACGGGTCGCGATCGCCCGGGCGATCGTCGGCGAGCGGTCGTTGCTGCTCGCCGACGAGCCCTCGGGCGCGCTCGACTCGACGAACAGCGAGGCCGTGATGCGGATGATCCTCACCGCCTGCCACCGCGGCGTCGCGGCGATGGTCGTCACCCACGACGCGCAACTGGCGGCGTGGGCGGACCGAGTCGTCTTCATCCGGGACGGCCGGATCGTGGACCAGACGGTTCCGCCGCCGACCCCCGAGTCTCTCGTCGCCCACCTCCCTGCTCCGAGCCCCCGCCGGTAGCACGGTCGGTCTCGACCGCTACCCGCCGACAGAACCCTGGGCCTTGACGAGCATATCCGACTCAGTAGAATACTCAGTATGTACTTGGGTGACCTACCCAACTTCGGCGCCGGGTGTCCGGCAAAGGACGGTCGGCGCAAATGAGCCTCCTCGAGCTCCACGACATCTCGAAGTTCTACGGCGAGGGCGAGACCGCCGTGCGTGCCCTCTACGAGATCGATCTTTCGGTCGACGAGGGCCACCTCGTCGCGGTGATGGGTCCCTCCGGCTCGGGGAAGTCAACGCTTCTCACCATCGCCGGAAGCCTCGAGGAGCCGACAAGTGGCGAGGTGCGCATTGGCGGGGCGGCGCTGTCCAGGCTGTCCCGCAACGACAAGGCGCGGCTCAGGCG
>PKWD01000396.1 GCA_003131945.1 Acidimicrobiaceae bacterium | reverse complement strand
CGACTTTTTCAGGTCGAAGTAGCTACGGAGCGTCACACCCCCAAGCGCCCCGGTGTGCTCGCCATTCTCCATGAAAACCTGGCCGTTGACGATCGTCGCCTCGTAACCAGTTGCGTGCTGGACGTAACGTCCGGCGCCGAGCGGGAAGTCATGCGCAACCGTCGGCAGCTTTAGGTTCAAAGATTCCATCTCAAGCACGTTGATGTCGGCGAAATGTCCCGGGGCGATCCGCCCACGGTCAACCACGGCGAACAGCTCTGCCGGCTCCGACGTCAAACGACGCACCGCATCTTCGAGTGTCATCAGTCCGGTATCGCGTACCCAATACGCCAGCAGCCACGTCGGTTGCCCGGCGTCCATGATCTGGCCGACGTGAGCGCCAGAGTCAGCCAGACCGAGCACGCAGTAGTCCTTGCCCAGCATCCACACGATGGCGTCGTGATCGTGATTGAGGAACGGGAAGCTGAAGAGGGCTGCTCCCCGGGTCTCCCGTGAAATGTCGACGAAGGCCTGAACCGCATCAACGCCTCGGCGGGCGGCGTGACTGGCTAGCGAATCGGCCGGTGTGAACCGGTAGTTCGCCGGCTCGGTGGCGAGAACGAAGACGTTCCTCCAATCCAAACGCTGATTTTCTCGAGCCGCGTCGATCAGTGCAGTGCGGCGATCGGCGTCGTCGAGGGCAGCGAGACGAGCATCGAGCGGTTGGGTGGCCAGCTCTCTCCAGGCAGGGTGGCGATCGAAGAAGGTGTTCATCTGCAAACCGAAAAGCAAGGCGATGCCGCGCGGCGTGGTCTGCGGGCGGAGCACGGCACCTGCCGCCGCCTCGTTCTCCACGCACTCAAAAATCTTTTGGTACAGACCGGGCGCCAAGTCGGTCTGTGCGGTGGCAAACGTAACTGGCCGACCTGTGCGGCGCTGGATCTCGGCCATCCAGTGCACCTCGCCAGCGACGTGTTCAAAATGCTCGCCGGCTCGCTCGAAGCGGGGTGCGACTTGGAAGACCCCCCGACCCTGTCGGCCCAACACGTCACCGATGGCGAACAATTCACGATTGTCGGCCCAGGTCCCGGGAATCGGCCGACCGTCGGGAACCCGGTGCAAAAGTGTCCGGCTGGTGGCGAACCCGAGCGCCCCGGCCCCGATCGCCTCGTCGACAAGATCGCAGATGGCGGCGATGTCGTCGTCGGTGGCAGGCTCCTCCGACATACCGCGCTCGCCCATCACGTGGTGACGCAGTGCCACATGACCAACCATGCCGCCCACGTTCACCCCTTTGGGTAGAGAATCGATCGACCCGAGATACTCGCCGTAGGTCGTCCAGTCCCACGCCAGCCCGGAGAGGATCGCGTCGCGAGGGATGTCCTCCACCGACTCCATTAGCTCAGCAAGGTATTCACGATCGCCTGGCGCACAGGGGGCAAATGTCACCCCACAGTTCCCGATCACCACGCTCGTTACACCGTGCCAGCAGCTGCTGGAAGCGATCGGGTCCCACGACAGCTGTGCGTCGAGATGGGTGTGGATATCGACGAAGCCAGGCGTGACGACCTTCCCCTCGGCATCGATCTCGCGCATGCCACGGTCCTCGATCGTTCCGATCGCCGTGATCCGATCACCGTCCACCGCCACATCGCCGACCGTGCCGGGTGAACCAGTTCCGTCGACGATGAGACCGTTCCTAATGACGAGGTCGTGTGTCATCACGGCAGTGTCCCATGTTTATCGAGACGATGGCGGTCCCTCGGCGGGCTGGTCATCGTCGCTGTCGGCGGTGGCCAACATCATGGTCATCTCGTTCTGGGAGTCACGATCGGAGATCGTGCTCCGACGCGTTCTTGGGGCGACAAGGGGCCACATCCGGGTGCAGGTCCTGTCCGAGGCAATCCTGCACGCGCTTCTGGGCGGCACGCTCGGCGTATGCCTTGGGGAGCCGACCCTCTGATCGGCGCCGTCGCCGTCCCTGCGCCGGCGCTCCGGGCTGCCCGGGTGTCACCGACAGAAGAGCTGTGGACCGTCTAGAGGAGCCAATCGTGGCAATCGCCACGATTGGCTCGTTGAACTGTTTGCCGGACGCTGGACTATGGCCGTGCTCGCCGAGCTGTGAGACCGGGGGATTGGGTTCTCAACTACGGCCCTGAGGTCGACTTGACGACGGCGACCGTCAGAGCCGCCAACGTGGGCCGGAGACCGAACACGGTCGTCAGTATCTCGTCCCGACGGGGCAGGTGTGGTCCCAAAGCAACACAGGCGACGCGGTGCGATGCTGGTGGGGACACGTGGCCAGGAGACACTTGGCAAAGGAGGAGATCGATGGCACCTGGAAACCAGCCTGTTGCGTTCCTCGGCATCGGCGCAATGGGCCACGGGATGGCAAGCAGTGCCTTGCGCGCCGGGATCCCGACGATCGTCTGGAACCGCAATCACCAGGCGATCCGTGACCTCGTCGAGCTGGGAGCAGAAGTGGCGGGGACTCCTTCTGACGCCGCCGGGCGAGCAGCAATCGTGGTCACGATGGTGACCGACACCGACGCTGTCATCGCGATCGCCCGCGACCAGGGCATGCTCGCTGCCCTTGCTCCCGGCGCGATCTGGGTGCAGATGAGCACCATCGGGGTGGCCGGGATTGAGCGCGTCGCGGCCATGGTAGAGGCCGAGCGTCCTGACGTGATGCTCCTCGACGCGCCCGTATCGGGAAGCAAGGACCCGGCGGAGCGCGGCCAACTCGTCATCTTCGCATCAGGGCCTGACGAAGCGAGGCCGCGTGTCACGGCCCTCTTCGACGCGCTCGGCCAACGCACGATCTGGGTCGGTACCGTGGGGACCGGAACGCGACTCAAACTCGTAAACAACACATGGCTGGCATTCGGGGCGGAAGCGGTTATTGCATCCATAGCGCTTGCCCATCGTTTGGGAATCGAGACCGACATGATGGTAGAAGCCCTCGAAGGCAGCTCGCTGGTGTCGCCTTGGCAGATAGCAAAGCTGCATCGGATCGCCGACGATGAGTTCTCGGCCCAATTCGCGCTGTCTCTAGCGCTCAAGGATGTACGCCTCGCCCAGCAGGCGGGAGACGACCAGTCCGGGGCACTTGCTTGCCTGGCTGATGAATGGCAGTTGGCAGTTGATCACGGGCTCGGCGACCAAGACCTGACCGTGGTGACACGCATGCTCGAACAGGAAAGCAGAAGGCCATGACCATGATCGGCTACACGATGATGTGTGAGCAGGCAGGTCCGAAGCAGTTGGTGCGAGATGTCGTTCTCGCCGAAGAGGCCGGCTTCGACTTCGCTGTCATCAGCGACCACTACTTCCCTTGGTTGGACTCTCAAGGTCACGCCCCATACGCGTGGAGCGTGCTTGGCGCCGCTGCCCAGGCAACTGAACACATTCCGCTGATGACGTACGTCACCTGCCCGATCCGCCGTTATCACCCCGCCGTCGTAGCGCAGAAGGCAGCGACCATGCAGTTGCTGTCGGACGGGCGATTCACCCTCGGACTCGGCGCCGGCGAAAACCTGAACGAACACGTTGTCGGCGGGCAATGGCCCGTCGCCGGTCTCCGCCACGAGATGCTCGAAGAGGCTGTGGAGATCATTCGGGCCCTGTGGGCAGGCGGTACGGTGACATACCGGGGCAAGCATTTCGACGTCGAGTCGGCAAAGATCTGGGACCTGCCGGAGATTGCGCCACCCATCGGCATCGCGGTGTCGGGGCGCAAAAGCTGTCGTCTGGCGGGTCGGCATGCAGACGCAATGATTGCCGTGGAACCCCGGGCCGAGCTCGGGCAGATGTTCGACCAGGCTGGAGGGTCTAAGAAGCCGCGCGTCGGCCAGATCGCGTTGTCGTACGACCCTGATCGGCAGATCGCAGTG
The DNA here is from genome assembly GCA_003131945.1 of Acidimicrobiaceae bacterium. The sequence goes on along the minus strand of PKWD01000396.1, from coordinate 41,382 downwards.
AAGCGGGCTATGGACCAGTTCCGCTGGTTCACGGGCGGCTGGAGAGTAAACGCTGAGCTCCCGGTTCCAGCGTCGTTCGATCAGGCTTCCAGGACCGTTCGAGAAGAGGACATAGTTGCGAAAATGCCGTGCGGCCCCGACGTGCAACAGCACGTCGCCGCCATTCACGAATTCGAGGCAGCCGGGTTCACGCACGTCGCGTTGGTGCAAGTTGGCGGGGACACCCAAGAAAACTTCATCACGTGGGCGGCAACTGAACTCCTTCCCGCTCTCCGCGCGTCATGACTTGTTCACGCCTCGGTCACCAAGCGGCCCCCAACTTCTCGATCACCCCGATGATCGTTCTCTCGGTCTCGGAGAGATCGGCGAATTCCATCCCTACTCAGTGACAGGGGCATCTTCCAACGAGTGGGGGGCACTGCCGAGAAGCTCGTAAGTTGCCTCGTTGGCGCCGACAATGGCCATTGTGTCGAGGTCGATGGCCAAGAGTGGGTGGGCATCTTGGCCGAGGATCTCGCCGATTCCGATGGATGAGTTTGGTGCGCTTGTCATCGCAACCACACGGCCTCTTCTTAGATGTGCACCAGCGCGCGCCGCTCATACGCTGCCCACTAGATACGCGGCGCTACGACGGTACCAGGGCGGGCAAACTCTGGGCAGTCGATACCAACGGGCCGTCGGAGGCCGCCGCCGCGCCATCGGGGATTGGGCCTATGACCGTCATTTGCGCGCAGCAGAACGCTCGACAATGCCGGCACGATTGGGGCACCCTTCGTAAGCTGGATTGAGATGGCCGGTGACGAAGGTGGTTGGGAGCAGTGGCAGTGGGACGAGACCCTCTTTGCAGGGGCAGCCCGGTTCTATCTGCAAGGCCGAACGCCTTATGCCGAAGGTCTCGCGGATGCCATGGCAGATGCCTTGCATCTCGACGGACGGGGTCGCCTGCTCGATGTGGGCTGCGGACCAGGCGTGGTCGCCCTTCGGCTTGCGCATCTATTTGAGGAGGTGGTCGGCCTCGACGCTGATGCCGACATGCTCAAAGAGGGAGCTCTCCAAGCCGAAAAGCTCGATCTCACCAATGCTGTGTGGGTCTGCATGAAGGCCGAGGAGCTTTCCGGATCTCTTGGCCGGTTCCGAATCGCAACCTTTGCTGCGTCATTTCACTGGATGGATCGCCTGAAGGTTGCAAGGTCAGTGAAGAGCCTTCTCGAGCCGGGCGGTGCAGCTGTGCAGGTCGATGCCGCCTCGTACCGAGCCGATGCCCGTGCCGAGGCCCCAACCGTCGACTTGCCTCATCCGCCTCCACCAGACGACGCCGTTGCGGAACTTCGCACTCGTTACCTGGGTCCTGATGTCCGAGCTGGACAAGGCATCCGCAACAGTTCGCCTGATGGTGAGGACGCAGTATTTAGAGCTGCGGGGTTTCTGCCAATCCGTCGGGTCGTCATCCCCGATGGACGGGTGCTCACCCGGACAATCGACGACCTCGTCGCCCAGAGATTTTCCTCCTCGCCGACGGCACCTCATCTCTTTGGTGATCGCCTGGACGACTTTGAAGCTGACTTACGGCAGCTCCTTTCCGAGGCATCCCCGTTCGGAGTGTTCTCCGTCCGTTTGCCCGAGAATGTGATCAGCATCTGGGAGCTTGGCAAATGACATCGGGCTGCCCTCCGGAAGACAGTTGACGAGCGCAGCTAACGTTACTCACGGATTTGTCGGTTACCGGGGCTCGGAGGTGTCATGGACAAGGACTTGGTTGATCAGGTGATCGATATCGCTCAACGGGTGGTGGCCAGCGGAGCAATCTCCGCCAACGGACATGGCAACGTGAGTCTCCGGGTCCCAGGAGTGCCGGAGATGTACTTCACCGCGGGTCCGCCGCTACGAAACCATGCTGCGTCCGCTGTCGTAAGGGTCGGGCTGGATGGGATCCTTCTGGAAGGTGACCTGCCGCCCATCCAGGGTGCCGTGGTCGCCATGCACACGGCCATGTATGCGGACCACCCCGACGTCGGCTGCGTCCTGCACACACATTCGCCGTACGCGACCGCCTATGCCGTGGCTCACCGTCCGATCGGGTGTTGGGTCGAGGCCTTGGCCATGTTCGGCTTGCCGACCGGGGTGCCGGTGGCCGGCTACGGGCCGCGGGGGTCCGACCAAGCGGTGGCCAACATCCGGGCCTCGATAACCCCGGGTGTTCCTGCGGTGTTGCTGGCGAATCATGGCGTGTTGGTGTTTCACCGAACCCCTGAGTTGGCCATCCTCGTCGGTGGAATCGTCGAAGAGGCCGCTCAGGCGGGGCTCAACGCCAGCAGCATCGGCGGCCCAGTCGAAATCCCGGAGGAACTCCGAGGAGCGGCTCTCCAGCGCGCCATGCTCTTTTGAGCACCAAGGAACGGCGCACGCCTAGCGAGTGCCGCGTCAATAGTCCTGGCCCGCGTCGGACCCTCTCTCTGCGGCGGAGGCGATCTCATCGTCGATGAGGTTGTGAGAGTAGATGTCGAGCAGCCCGAGAGTGACCAGTCGGTCACCTTCGGGAGCGAACATGTCGGTGCCCAGTGCTGGGGAAACGTGCTCGTGGAGCAAGGGGATGCCTGCAGCCATCGCGGTGACCAGTGCGGCTCGGATCCTTCGGTCGACTACGGGTGGTCGGGGCGGGCTTTCGTCGGCACGGGCAAGCCACGTTTCCGTCAGGGTCACCATCTCGTCGAAGATCGGCCCCACGGTGGCGGACCCGTCGATCAGGGATCGTGCCACATACCGCCCGAACCGCTTCGACGTGTGTCGAGTGACGCCCGAACTGTTCGGATCGTCGAGGAGCTCGGCGTTGAGGCGGTGCAGCATCTCGAACACGTAGTCGTCGCAGGCCTGGTGCAGCTCATCCTTTGACCCGAAGTGGTGTCGAAGGAGTCCGGGTGACACCCCGGCGGTCTGGGCGATGCTCCGGATGGTGGCACGATCGTATCCCTCTTCGGGCAAAGTGCATGAGGGCGGCCTCGCGGATCCGGGCACGGGCAGTGAGGTCCTCGAATGCGACGGCTCCTTCGTCGAACACGCTCATCTCCGGAGCGGGGCGTTCTGTGTGGTCGGTTGTCATTCGCCTTGCAAGTCTCTTCGCTCGAACGCGAACCCTCCGAGGAGGGCACTCGCGACCCCGACGACGGCCATAACGCCGTTCGCTTCCCAGTGTGGTGACACGGCCGGCGCCGACGACATCTGGTGGAAGACCGACGTGTCGAGTATCCAGTGGTCGGTGGCACCGATGCCACCGACGATGAGGACGAGCAGCGACCAGCCCAGCATGGCGTAGACGACGATCGACGTGACTCGGGGCCAGACCCCGAACGCCAGTACGCCGACGCCCAAGATGGTGATAGCCGGCGGAACGACATTCACGCCGGCGTCCAGCAATGTCGTAAAGCTCACCCCGGCACGCTGGCTTGCTGCGCCGAGCCAGGCGAAGATTCCCGCGGCCACGCCGCTAGCCAGGAGCACAACGACTGCGACGAGAAGCCTTCCGGCGAGCCATGACGACCGAGAGACCGGGCGGACGAGGAGGTGATCGAGTCGCCCTCCCGACTCTTCGGAGCGCGCCGCGGTGAGCTGACCAGCGGCAACGAAGGCGACGAGGATCGCCAGGATGAGGAAGGAGACGCCGAGCACGGCATCGGCGCCCGTTCCCGGCGCCCCGAGCTTCGAGAACACTTGTTGTACCGATGACCCCGAGATCGTGGCGCCGGCCGATTTGGAGATGAGTCCGAACAGCGAGCCCGAGACGGCGATCGCCACCCACCAACCAATGACCGTGGGTCGCAGCATCCGGATCGCAAGCCCCGTGGGTCCGCAAAGCAGTCGCAGGTGAGGCTGGCTGCGGACCCGGTCGGGCACGATGCTTGCGCCGATGTCGCGGGTGTCGGCCAGGCGTACGGCGACGACGGCCAGCACCGCGGTGAAGGCGACAATCGGGAGAAGGGCGAGGGGTTGGGGCGCGGTCAGCGGCTGGAGCTCCTCCACCCAGCCAAGCGGGGATGCCCAGATGAGCCCGTGGAGGCCGACTCCAGCATCGGCGATCATCCGCACGGCGTAGGTCAGGCCGAGGAACGCCACTGCATACGAGGCGGCCTGACGACGGGTCGCCGCAAGCTGGCTGGTGAGCGCGCCGACAGCCAGGAACATGACGCCAGTGGCCACCATGGCGAGAGCGAAATAGAGCGCCGGTCCGGTAGCGATGTTCACCATCGAGTCCAGGCCGGTGACGACGGTGATGAGGCCGGTGAGCGCCCACAACGTGAAAACGCCGGCCCCGAGGCCCCACAGCGCCTGCGTGGTGGCGCCGCTCCGTGTGGTCTGGCCGGCGAGCAGGAGCTCCCAGCGTCCGTTGTCCTCCTCTCCGCGAAGCAACCTGGTGCTGGTCAACAGCCCCCACACGGCGCCGAGGATGATCAGGGTCATGGAGATCTTAAAGACGGTGAAACCGCCTACCGTCTGGAGTTGGGGGGCGGGTCCGAAGAGGGCGCTGGTCGCTTTGTTCGAGCCGTAGGCGGCCGCCAAGGCGTCGCGTTGGGCCGGGGTCTTGTAGATCTTGGCGAAGCTGATGGCAGACGAGGCGATGGCGATGCCGAAGATGTAGCCCCAGATGACGCCGGAGCGGATGGCTCTACGAGCGGTCAGAGCGGCCACGACGGTCCCAGGCGACCGCCCCATACGGACCGGTGCCCGGACGGCGAAATCAGCGTGCATCGTGCGGCGTCTCGTGTCTCTGGCTGTCCCCGCCGTACTGAGCGAGGAACAATTCTTCCAACGAGGGCTCGCGACTCAGCAGCCGCGTGACGCCGGCGCCAGCCAGGACTTTCAGCAACGGCTCGACCGAGCCGCGCACGTGGCAGCGGACCACCCGTCCGTCCGCCTCCACCGAGCTCACCCCTGGGACCCCGGCCAGATCGGGGACCGCGCCGTCGAAGGTCGCTTCCACCCGGAGTGCGGTGAGGTGACGCATCTCAGTCAGCGTGCCCATCTCGACGAGCTTCCCCTCTCGGAGGATGCCCACCCGGTCACAGAGGGCCTCCACCTCGCTCATGATGTGCGAGGAGAGGAAGACGGTCTGGCCACGGTCGCGTGCCTCGTGGATGCTGTGGCGAAACGCCTGCTCCATCAAGGGGTCGAGACCGCTGGTCGGCTCGTCGAGGAGGAGAAGGTCGGGGCGGACCATCAACGCGCCGATCAGGATGATCTTCTGGCGGTTCCCCTTGGAGTAGGCACGGACCTTCTTGGTGGCATCGAGGTCAAACCGGGCGATCAACTCGTCCCGGTAAGCCTCGTCCATCTGACCTTGGACTCGCCCGAGCAGATGGAGGGTCTCGGCGCCCGTGAGCGACGGCCACAGGTTTGCCTCTCCGGCCACGAACGCCAAACGCCGATGGGTCTCGACGGGCTGACGGTGGCAGTNNGTCTTGCCGGCGCCGTTGGGTCCGAGGAAGCCGACCACCTCGCCCCGCTCGACATCGAGGTCGAGGTGGTCGAGGGCGACGTCGTCGCCATAGCGCTTGGTGAGGCTCTCCGTGTGTATCGCCGTGGGTCCCACGGGCGATTCCTCCTACAGAGTTATACAGAAATATGAATTCCTGCGCGCGTGTCTAGCAGGGGGGACCGATCGGTCGGGGCTTAGGCGATAGGAACAGACGTCTCTGCGGACGGCGAGCAGTTCTACTCGCCGCACCCTTACGGCCGGCACGGCCGGCGCTCTCGGTCTCCTCGGCGCTGTGCTCGGGACCGTGGCCGGTTACATCGCTACCATCGCCTATTCCCGCAGCAGCTCGCTCGATGGTCTGTCCTCCCTCGGCAACATTCCGGCGAAGAACCTTCTCATCATCCTCGTCGGGATGCCGCTTGATAGCGGCAGTCGTGGGCTGGTTGTTGGCGGGAAGGCAACCAGCCGGCATGGCCCATCAGCCTCTCGAGTGAGTCTCTCCGCCCGTGCCAACAGTGGCACCATTGTCGACGCAGTCAATCGGGCCCGGCGGCTGAACTGATGATCGAGGCGTTCGTCTCCGGCGACCGGATCTCGTCCATCTCCCCGACCGGTGGGGGCCGGTCGATCACATAGACATGACTCGCGTCTGCGTCGCTCGGATCGTCGGACACCAATGCGCCCGACCAGAGTCGATGGAACCCGGCCTTTTCGAGCGCCCGCCACGATCGAATGTTGTCCTGCGAAACGCTGACGACGACCGCCGTGATCTTCGGATATCGCGTCCAGGTGTCCTCGACGAAGAGATCGATGATCTCAGGCCCGAGGCCTTGTCCGATCAGCGTCTCCGGCCCGATGACATAGTCGATGCCGGCTCCGTCGTTCGGGCTTCCCGCCACGGCCAGAGAGTTCTGCCATTCGGGATTGTCCTCGAGGAGGTACCGCTGGATGAAACCGATGGAGTTGCCGTCGCGTTCAATGACGAATAGCTCGGTCGGATCCCGTCCGTCGACGGCGGGTCCGTACCGCTGCTCGACCGCCGCCTCGTCGAAGTCCTCGCGCCACCATTTTCTTACGTGAGGTGCCGACAACCACTGCGACAGAAGGGAAAAGTCCTGTCGAGCGAGAGAGCGGAAGCTCAGCCGTGGACCGGTCATGAGGACCACACGGCAGTCGGTGAGGTTCTCAGGGACCGAATCGTTGTGCTTGACATACCGTCACCATCTTCGCCCCACTTCGGGCGGCAACTAGCCGATGGTGATCGGCAGGGTCAGCGTGAGTTGATCGGGAGTGCAGTTGGCCCCGACCGTCACGGACGCCGAGTAGGAGCCCGCCCGGCCGTATGTGTACGAGATCTGGCGATCGTCGCTTTCGGCGATCGGATGGGCCAGGCAGTACTCCGGAGTGGCAAATCCCTGGCTGGCGCCGTTTCCGAACGACAGAACTTCCGGCCCCAGTGCTCCATAGGCTTGGGTTTCGCTCGAGGCCACGTCGAAATCCACGGTCGATCCATCCTCCGTCGCCGTGAAGGTGACCGTGAGACCGCCACTAGTTCCCGTGATGTTCTCGGTCGATTGCCGCCCGGAGCACGGGGACTTTCGACTGCGGTGGCAGTGCTTGGGGGCTTTGCCGCGGTTTGCGACCCGGCCGGCCTGCGATCCATGGGCAGAGGCGGGCACCGCCGGTACCAAGACCATGCATCCGGCCGCGACGACCGCGCCTGCCGCCACGATGCCGAGTCTGGCTCTCCCCATGTCCACAGCCTACGCCTCCATACCCCGCCGGCCAAAGGGTGTCGTCGTCACCGCCGCCCCTGGGTCGACGCACCCGCGCTCCACCGGCGCCGGCAACTCAGAGGCTCACAGCCTCAGGATCTCGCAGCTCAAGGAGCGTCACGGGCCTGGCCGGGGGCGTTCCGTTTTGCCAGGCCATCGAAATTCCCGAGAAAGTGTGTCATCACTCTGCCCGGGCCAAACGTAGACAGAGTGATGCCCGGCCCCCACGCGCCCGACGAGGCGGAGCGATCCTCTGGCGCCCCCGGTGGTGGCGCCGGTGGTCCCCGTCACCGCCGCCGCCGGGCCCCTCGGCGCCGGCACAGGGTGAGGCGCGCGTTACTCGTTGCCGGTGCGGTGCTGCTAATCGCCGTTGCGTCGGTTGTCGGTTACAACTGGCACCTCTTCAACCAGATCCACACGGTCACGGTGAAGGGACTCAGCGCCGAGGGCACCGCTGCCGAATTCGGTACCGAAAACATTCTCATGGTGGGCTCAACCGACCGGTGTGATCTTCCGAAGAGCGATCCGCTGTATCAGGACTGCCTCCAGGGCCACACCGGAATCAACAGTGACGTCGTAATGATCCTGCACCTGGTTCCGGCAACGAAACAGGTCTCGGTTCTGTCGATCCCCCGTGACACCTTCGTCCCCAATGCTCGCGCTGAAGGTGCGAACAAGATTGATGCCGCCCTTGCCGAGGGTCCTAGCCAACTCGTCGCCGCCATCGAGGATGATTTCGGCATCCCGATCCAGCACTACGTCGAGCTGAACTTCGCCAGCTTTGCCAACGTGGTCCAGACGATCGGCGGTATCCACATGTACTTTCCTGAACCGGTCTACGACGGACAGGTCGGCCTCGATGTCCCCTCTCCCGGCTGCATCTACCTGAACGGTGGTGACGCCCTCAAGCTGGTGCGGTCCCGGGAGCTGCAATACAAGGGTCCCGGGGTGACGACGGACAACCCGGTGGACTGGACCAGGGAGACCCAAAACGATCTCGCCCGTATCCAACGTGACCATGAGTTTCTCCGCGTGCTGGCCACGGCGGTGGCGCACAACGGACTCGGCAATCCCATCCCCGACGAGCGGCTGGTGGCCTCTGTTGCTCCGCAGCTCGAGGTGGATGCAGCGTTCAAGGGCCAGCTCCTCGGCCTGGCCAGCACCTTCCACGCTGTGAATCCCAACGGGGTCCCCCAATTGACACTTCCTGTCCGCGCCCCGGACATCCCGGTCGACTACATCTACAGAGGGGGGGATTACGGAGAGATCGTCTATCCCACCGCCATCGAGGACGCGAATGTCATCGATCAATTCCTGGGAGTGTCGTCGGGGACCGACACCATGACCGGCCGGCCTTTGCCGAGTCCAAAATCGATCACCGTCTCCGTCCTCAACGGGACCGGTGTGACAGATCAGGCTGCGGATACGGGAACCGCGCTCAGCGCTCTGGGCTTCAGGATCGGCACGCTGGGGGACACAGCGCCCGTCGGAGCACCAGCCGAGACCCTCGTCACCTACGCCTCGCCCGCCGACGAGTCGGCGGCCGAAGCTGTCGCTCGGTCGCTCTCGGGCCTGGTCGTCATGGCCCGTGGAGCGACCGCCGGTGGAAGTCAGGTCACGGTCACGACCGGCTCCGACTTCTCGGTCGACTCTGCGCCACGGGCAGCGCCGAGTACGACATCGACCACCTCCGCTCCGACGGTCACCACCGGTGTCGCCCTGGCATCGGCGTCTCCCTCTGTCTCGCCACTAGCGCCCTGGGACCCTCGCGCCTGCGGGTCTCAGAAAAAGGGCTGATCGCCGGAGGACGGCTTGAGACGGCGTGTTCCGCGCAATGTCACGTCCATCATTCCAATCTCCGATCGAGGCGGGTCCGACCTACCCCAATTCCAAGGTCGAACACACTGGTGACGAACGCGGCAACTGACTACCGTGGGTGGTCCGGGCGGAAAAAGGAGTGAGCTTGACTGAAAACGAAGGTTCTGCTGGCGGGGTCTCGCCGGGCGCCATGGGGATTGGTGCTCCTGTGATCGACCCCACGCAGTCCACGCCCCTGGAAGACGACGAATCCCCCGGAGACCTCCCCCCCGGGCCTCTGTGGGCCATGAAGGATCGCCGTCACTTCCACCTCCTGCCCGAACATCGGGGGGCCAAACGGATCCGCACCTGCCTGGGTGTCGGGGACAATGCGATCTACGTCATTGATGACGGGCACGTTCATTGCATGATCTGTCGCCGGGTGGGCGCAAGTCCCGACGGCTGCACGTACTACCTGGTGGCTCGTATCGCTCTTGAGCAGTTTCATGTGAGAGCCAGCGGCGAGCACCCTCTCAATGACATCTTCTCTTCCGCCCACGATCTGGAGCTGTGCGGAGTGTTCGAGGACGCAACGGATGTGTCGAACATATTTCCGGTGCAGCATTTTGAGCACGCCACGGACGTCCCGAACGAATACCTTCCCCCCAACCCTTTCATCGAGTTCTCTCAGGATCTCTCGGCTGATTCGTAAGACAGCCGGTGGTACCGCTCCGCTCCTTCGGAAAGTAACGACCGGTCGCCGGCGAGGTCGTTCACCAGATTTTGCTCACCGGCGAGACCGATGAGCGCGCTACCGAAACTCCGAGGATCGCCGCTCGTGGGCGGTGAAGGGCTCGAGGAGCTGGCCGACAAGCATGTGCAGACGCGGCCGACGGTCGGACTGCTCGACGGCTAGGGGGCGTCCGGCCAGGCCGGTGGCTGGCACCGGAGCCCCGGCCGTCGGGAAGACCGGCGCCCTGGCGACCTCGGCGTCGCTGAATTCACCGGAGGGCGTGGCGGTGGACGCGGCGGGCGACCTGTACATCGCCGACACATNNAGATCGTCAGCACGATGCCGAGGTTGGCCCCGTCGGGTCCACCGACGGCGTGGTGGATCCGGTGGTAAGCGGGGCTCACGACGACCCTGCCGAGCGGGCCGAAGCTCCACCGGACGTTGGCATGAGGGAGCGTCCCTAAACAGACATAGAGGGTGATGAGGACCGGAGCCACGGACCGGTCGCCCATGAGCAGCAAGACGGGGATGGTGGCCAGGAAGAAGCCCGTCGTGTGGACGAGGGGGTGGGCCCGGAAGGAGGTGAGGACGCTCAGCTCCTCCTGGGAATGGTGGACGGCGTGGAACCGCCAGAATGCCGTGATGCGGTGATCGGCCCAGTGGGCGAGCCAGTTGGCGCCGTCCATGGCCACGAGGGTCAGGGGCACCACCAGCCAAAGGGGCCACGAGGCCGTCCAGGGGGCCTCGATCCAACCGGCGTGGGTGCCCAGCACGGCGGCGAAGGCGACACCGAGAAGCGTCATGATGGGCACCACGCAACTGGCGTAGACGAGGAAGAAACAGGCGTCCTGAAGGTGACCGTTGGCCAGTAAGCGCCGTGGCTGCGCCGGCCAGACCCGTTCACAGACCACCACCGCCAGCACCAGACCGATGAAGGCGGGACCGGCCAGTTCGACCCACCCGCCGGCGAGGGTGGCGACCAGACGGCCGCTGCCCACGAGCCTGGCGACCCCCACCCACACGAACCACCCGGTGACGGTGGCGATGGCGAGGGACGGGAAGTAGAGCCGCTTGGCGGGGACGAGCGTTTCCGTCGTGTTGAGGCCGGTTATGCCGGGCGCGCCGAGTGCCATCTCACCCGAGGATACGTATCGAGCTCCTGGGACGTTCGGGCGAATCCAGTCGTCCCGAAGTCTGTCTCGCTTGACCGGGCCCACCAGGCTCTTTGGCCGGGCGCCGACGAACAGGTGACCGGGCTCAGTTCGCCAGGCAGTACGAATTCCGCAATNNTGTCCTCGGTGGTCGTCATGACGGGCAACGGTTCGTCCAGGCGCCGGGACCGGTAGGCCCAGCCCTGGGGCACGCCGAGGCGCTCTCCGAGGGTCACGAGATCCGGTTCTGTCAGTCCGGGGTCGACCGACGTGCACCAGGACTGCATGACGTAGGCGGCGCCGTCGTCATCTGTGAGCTCGTGGACCGTCGAACCGGCGGCGAAGAGGAACATCGCGGTGCGGGCCACCCGTCGTTGGTTGTACGGGGAGGGGTCGAAGCTGGCCGAGCCCAGGTTCAAGATGGCGGCGCGCGTCATGAGGATGCCACCGAAGTCGCGCACCTCGGGAGTCTGGGGACCGGACTTCTCGATGGAATCGACGAGCCAGTAGCGCGGGCCGTTGGTGATGGCCGCCAGTGCTCCCTCGGATGCCGCGATGGCGGGGAGATCGAGTTTGTCCCACAAATCCTGAGGACAGTCGTTCAGGGTATAGGAGTTGTAGACCTCGGCGAAGAGGCCCTCATCGCCGTTTTTGACGATCAACATCTCGCCGTAGCGCTGGCCGTGCACGTCCTGAAGGGTTCGCGTCACCTGGCTCGGGGTTGTCATGCTTCCTCCTTGATGTCCACTACGGGGTCATCTTCTGCACGCTCTGCCAGTCCCGGGCCGCCAGGTAGGGCGCAAAGGCGGTTGCGATCGAGGTCAGATCGGTTGCCTGCTTCGGGCGTTGAAGCTCGAAGACCGAGGGGAACTCGAGCCAGCCGGTCACGAGCTCCCACAGACGCACCGCCGCCCGACCCTGGGGAGGGGCGATCAGCACCGGTCCGAACAGCGCCTGTCCGTCGTCGAACACGAGCGTCGGAACCCCGAAGGCGCCCTTGTCGACCACGATGTCGTGCTCGCGTCGAACCTCGTCGCCGGTGGTGGGGTCAGCCAGAGCCAGCGAGACGATCTCCGGATCGAGGCCGAGCTCGACCAATAGCTCCCGGGCCACCTCCGGGCGATGGGGTTTTCTCCCCTCGACGTGCAGCGCCGTCCCCGCCGCCCAGTACCAGCGATCGAGGAGGTCCATGTCGGTGCGTCTCAGGTAGGCGCCGATGCGCATCATCGACCAGCCGTAGGACCAGTCCCGCTCCCAGGGATGCTTCTTGCCGTCGGCCCGGTTGATCTCCTCCAGACTGAAGAACCGCCAACGCACATCGACTCCGACGAGGTTCCGCACCTCGCGCATCCAGATCGAGGTCTGGTAGGCGTAGGGGCACATGATGTCGAAGTGGAAGTCCACCCCGTCCGGGTCAGCCTCTGCCATCTCGTGCTCCTCGATCTGTGGCCGCCTCGGTGTGCCCGCTGGGCCACGGTAGTAGGAAGTTGACGCTCAGTAAATATCTTTCTAGCCTGGCGGTGTGCCCCGCAGTGACGCCGAGCCCCGGCCCTACCTGCGGGCGGGCGAGCGGCGGACCCAACTCCTCGACGCCGCCGCCGCCGTCATCGGTCGCGAGGGCCTCGGGAACCTAACCGTGGCCGGTGTGGCGGCCGAAGCCGGCGTCAGTCGTCAATGGGTCTATGAGCACTTCTCCGACCTCGACGACCTCTATCGGTCACTGATCCTGGACCGTCTCGCCACTCTCGACGCCGACATCGACGCGGCCAAGACGCGACTGACCGGTATCGAGTTGGCCACCTTCGCCGCCCGGCAGGTGTTCGCCCTGGTTCCGGCTGATCGGCGAATCCTGCGTGCCCTCGTCGACGGGGCCGGCTGGAACCGTCCCGAATTGGCGGGCATCGAATCAGAGCTCAGGGAACGCATTCTCGGGCGCTGGACCGGTTTCGTCCGCCGCTCCGGGTACGACGAGCTCGAGGCACGCACCATCGTGTGGGCTGTCGTGAATGCCGTCTTCGGTCTGGCCGACCAGGTCGAGCGCGAGTCCCTCGGTGTGGAGCGCGCCCTGGCCCTGTTGGAGTTGTTGGTCACGGCTTTCAACGGGCCCCCGGCATCCGGGCACCGAGTGCGACGTCGACCAGCTCGCGCTGACACCATCCATCAGAACTGAAAGGGAGTGTCGTATGCCCACTGAGCAACCATTCGAAGGCGTCATCGGCCGCACCATGGAGACGTCCACGCCGTGGTGGCCACCGCTTCGCACCGCCCCCGATGGCGCCCCCAACGTCGTGATGGTACTGCTCGACGATGTCGGGTACGCCCAGTTCGGTTGCTACGGCTCCGATATTGCGACACCCACCTTCGATCGGCTGGCGGCCAACGGGCTCCGGTACTCGAACTTCCACACCACCGCGCTGTGTTCGCCGACGCGGGCCGCCCTTCTGACCGGACGCAACCATCACACCAACGGCATGGGGCGCGTCGTCGAGATCGCCACCGGTTTCCCCGGCTACGACGCCACGGTCCCCAAGGACAGCGGATTTCTCTCCGAAATTCTTCTGGGACACGGGTATGCGACGTTCGCCGTCGGCAAGTGGCACCTGGCCCCGGCCGGAGAGATGGCCATGGGAGGGCCCAAGGACAAGTGGCCGCTCGGTCGCGGTTTCGAACGCTTCTACGGCTTCCTCGGAGGCGAGACCGACCAGTTCCATCCGGACCTCGTCTACGACAACCACCAGATCGACCCTCCGCGTGGCCCCCAGCAGGGGTATCACCTGACCGAGGATCTCGTGGACCAGGCGACGCTCTTCATCAAGGACCTCCGCGCCGTGGCCCCGCAGAAGCCTTTCTTTTTGTGGTTCACACCGGGGGCGTGCCACGCCCCCCACCATGCTCCGAGCGAGTTCATCGATCGATACCGCGGTCAGTTCGACCTCGGGTGGGACGCCTGGCGCGATCAGGTGTTCGCCCGCCAGGTCGGCTCCTCGCTTCTCCCGACGGGTACCCAACTGAGCGAGCGTCCGAGCTGGGTGCCCGCGTGGGACTCGTTGAACGACGACGAGAAACGGCTGTATGCCCGCATGATGGAGGTGTACGCCGGGTTCCTGACCCACACCGACTCAGAAGTCGGGCGTCTCCTCGACTTCATCGAGGAGCTCGGTGAGCTCGACGACACGGTCGTCCTCTTGATGAGCGACAACGGGGCCTCAGCCGAGGGCGGGCCCCGGGGTTCGTTCAACGAGATGTACTTTTTCAACTTCGAGCCCGAGAGCGTGGAAGAGAACCTGGCCCGGATCGACCAGCTGGGTGGACCCGAGGCCTACAACCACTATCCCTNNTGGGCCTGGGCCGGGAACACGCCGCTCAAGCGTTGGAAGCGCGAGACCCATGAAGGAGGGGTCTGCGATCCGTTGATCGCCCACTGGCCCGGCAAACTCGGACGTCGGGGAGAGACGCGCCAGCAGTATGTGCACGCCGTCGACGTCATGCCCACGCTTCTGGAGCTGATCGGGATCGAGCCGCCGGAGCAGATCAACGGTGTCCGCCAGCGTCCGATCGAAGGGATCAGTTTCGCCCCCACTCTGTTCGATCCCGGCGATCCCGGGCGTCACACCACCCAGTACTACGAGATGCTCGGATCGCGGGCGATGTACCACGAAGGCTGGAAGGCGGTCGTGTTCCGTCCACTGCCCTTTGTCCACTACACCGAAGGGGACGATCCCTTCCGGTCCTACGAGGACGACGACTGGGAGCTCTACCACGTGGCCGAGGATTTCTCCGAGACGCGCGATCTGGCGGCCGAGCATCCCGAGAAGTTGGCCGAGCTCGTCGACATCTGGTGGCGCGAGGCCGAACGCTACAACGTGCTGCCGCTGACGAACATGCCGATCGTCGGCATGGACCACCGCTACAACCGTGAGCGTTACGTCTACTACTGCGGGATCGGCACCATCCCGCAGCTCGTTGCTCCCAACATCAGCAACCGGGCCTGGTCACTACGGGCCGAGCTGGTGGTACCCGAGGGCGGGGCCGAGGGTGCCATCGTCGGTCACGGGAACCATGCCGGGGGCTATGTGGTGTTTCTCCGCCACGGTCGTTTGCACTTCACCTACAACCACTTGGGAACAACGCTCACCACGGTGGCGGCCGAGGTGGTCCTGCCGGCCGGACCCGTCGAGGCCCGGATCGAGTTCACACCGACCGGGGCCCATGCCGGCGACGTCGACCTCTTCTACGGCGACGTGCCCGTGGGCCAGGGCCACGTTCCCCGCACCACCCTCGTCACCGTCGGCGTCCACGGCTTCACCGTGGGCTACCAGCGGGGCTCGGCCATCAACCCGGAGTTCGCCGGACGCCACGACGTCACTGCCGGCGCCCTTCGCCGAGTGGTGATCGAGACATTCTCCCGGCCCCAGCGGACCCCACCGTCCGAAGACCGGGTCGGCATGGCCAGCCAGTGACTGACGGTCACCGGTACAGACCGGCCAGCGATGCCACCAGCGCCCGCGCGTCCACGGCGAAGGCGTGCTCGGGCGGAGTGGCGAATCCGACCACCAGGGCCGCCCGTGTCCGGGTGCCGGTTCGATGGTGGTAACCGGCCAGCCCGTGGACGGCCACGTCGGCCCGGGCCAGATGGTCGATGACCTCGTCCTCGGTGGGACCGCCGACGGGTAGGTCGATCACCGTGTGGAGCCCGGCGGCGATGCCGTGGGGTGTCACCGCCGGCACCTGATCGGCGAGCAGGGTCAGCAGGAGGTCGCGTCGGCGCCGATAGCGCATGCGGGAGTGCCGCACATGGCGGTCGTAGGCGCCGGAGGCGATCATCTCGGCCAGAGCCAGCTGTTCGAGGGCGCCGGTATGGCGGTCGACGATGGGCCGAAGGTCTGTCACCGGCTCGAGCCAGCGTCGGGGAAGGACCAACCAGCCGAGACGCAAGCCCGGAGCGAGCGTCTTGGACGTGGTCCCCCCATAGATCACACGCCCCGGGTCCAGGGCGGCCAGCGCCCCCACCGGTTGGCGGTCGTAGCGGAACTCGCCGTCGTAGTCGTCCTCGATGAGGACGGCGTCATGGTGGCGGGCCCAACTGATCCACGCGGCTCGCCGGTCGGCCGAAAGCGTCGCCCCGGTCGGGTATTGATGGGCCGGAGTCAACAGCGCCGCGCTCACCGACCCCCGTCGCGCCAGGGCGGTCGGGTCCGCACCCTGATGGTCCACCGACACCGACACCACACCCAGCCCGAAGCGACGAAGAGACGCAGAGTTGCGAGCCATCGACGGGTCCTCGATGGCCACACGTCGGGCGCCGGCGTCGCGTAGCGCTTCGGTTATCAGCGCGAAACCTTGCACCCATCCGTTGCACACGACGAGCCGATCCGGATCGACCGGGAGACCCCGGGCGCGCCCGATATAGCCGGCCAATGCCTGGCGCAACACCCGTAGGCCCCGGGGGTCGCCGTAGTCGAGGACCGAGTCCTGCGCCTCGCGCAGTGCTCGGCGCAGAGCCGCCACCCATGCGCCTCGAGGGAAACTCGACAGGTCACCGCGTCCCGGACGGAAGTCATGACGCGGGGCCGTTGCCGACTCGGGCTCGGCCTGCCCATGTGAAGGCGACGCCTCCTCTGCCGGCATGGGGGCCGACGCCACCCGTGTCCCCGAGCCCTGCCGGGCCACGAGCCAGCCCTCGGCCGCCAGTTGGTCGTAGGCATCGGTCACCGTCCCCCGGGCGAGCCCCAGATCGGCGGCCAGGGCTCGGGTCNNCCTCCCGGAGAGCCTCCTCCAGCGACGACCGCAGGCCGCTGCGGCCCCCGAGTTCGAGATGGAGGTCCCTCCCCTCGAAAGTGGACCCATCTGAATCCATCAAAATGGACCATAGTTCTGATCCACTTGTCATTTATCATCGGGTCATGGACAGTGCCACCGGCCCGCCCTCGGAGTTCTCCCGTGTCCGCCGGCTTCCCGCCCGTGCCTCCTACGACAAGGCCACCATCCACGGCATCCTCGACGCCGCCATGATCGGGCATGTCGGCGTGGTGCGCCAAGGCCGACCGGTCGTGATTCCGATGCTGTTCGGACGCGTCGGTGACGAGCTCTATCTCCACGGGTCCGTCGCCAGCCAACTCCTGCGCGGCATATCCGACGGCCTTGACCTGTGCTTCACCACCACTCTGATCGACGAGCTCGTCTTCGCCCGGTCGGCCTTCCACCACTCGATGAACTACCGCTCCGTCGTGATCGTGGGCCGGGCGACGCCCGCCGAGGGCGACGACAAGTCGGTCGGCCTGCGGGCGATCGTCGACCACATCACGCCGGGACGGTGGGACGAGGCCCGCCCACCGAACCCCGGGGAGCTGCGCCAGACGACCGTGCTGCGTATGGCCATCGAAGAGGCCTCGGCCAAGATC
This sequence comes from Acidimicrobiaceae bacterium, assembly GCA_003131945.1. Next base: position 24,058 of record PKWD01000396.1, on the reverse strand, counting down.
CGCGTCGGGGGCCCGGCCGACGACGTCGAAGACCTCGCTCTACCGATCTGGGCCGGTCAGGTCCCGGTCACCGGGCACTTCGCCCCGCCCCTGGATGCCGCCGATCTGCCCACGGCGGTCGGGGTGTCGGCGGCCGTGGCCAAACTCGGCCGTCGCCGCCCGCCCGCTCACGCGTAGCGGGGCGGCCACTCGTGCACCCGCGCCCCATCGACGAGGGAACGGTCGTCACACACCCAGTGACCCTCCGGCCCCGGCCACCTCGACGACGGGGCACCCGGTGGGGGAGACGGATCACTCCGGATGGAAGCGCCATCGGTCACCGTCGGCCACCACCCGCCCCGCCGGTCGGCACGAGAAGTGGGTCCCGAGGACGAGCGCTCCCGTCTGCGCCGCCCGGCCCATCATCCGGTGCCGCGTCAGCCGGGCCATCTCCGCGTCGTCGTCGGCGATCTCGGCCCAGTCCGGCTCGGCGAACTGCACCGGGTGGTGCAGGAAATCGCCCGTGATCAACGCCTGTTCGCCCTCCGACTCGACCCACAGCGATACGTGACCCGGAGTGTGCCCGTGGGAGGGTTCGAGAACGAGCCCATGGCCCAGCTTGGCGTCGCTGTCGACGACATCGGCCAGACCGGCGTCGAAGATCGGCCCGATCGAATCACCGAACACATCCTCGCCTTCGGTGGCCGAGGCCTTGGAGTACTCGAGGTCGGCCTCCGTGTAGAGATGCCGGGCACCCGTGAACGTCGGTACCCATCTCTCCCCCTCCCGACGTGTGTCCCATCCGACATGGTCGGCATGGAGGTGGGTGTGGACCACGAGGTCCACGTCACCCGGGGAGAAGCCGGCCGACGCCATCCGCTCGAGGAACGGCCAGGTCTGGTCGTGCCAGAACGGCAGTGTCCTCACCTTGCCGTTGCCGACACAGGGATCGACGAGGACGGTGACGTCGTCNNTCGAAGGAGACATGGTCGAGGATCGTCCTGCCCGAGAAGGACACGGTGACGTCGTCGACCTCGATCACGAACGCCTGGACCCGCAGCGAGATGGTGCCGTCGGCTTAGGCGTAGTCCGGCACCAGCCAGCCGTGGCGTCCGACGGCGTCGCTCGTGGCGTCCGCGAAGAAGAACTCAGGCGGTATGCGGTCGATCTGGTTCTCGACCACGCTGGTGAGGACGGCGCTGCCGACTTTCCAGCGCTTCGTCGCCAACCGGTCGTCCCGCTCAACGGGATCCGGATCCCCCGCCCGAGGCGCCATCGGGCGAAGCTATAGGAATTACCGTTGCCCCGCACCGCCCGGAGACGTTGCGTCGCACCGCCCGAAGAAGAGGTAGCCGAGGAGGACCATGTTCGAGATCGAGAGAAGCGGAACCGTCTGGATCATCCGCATGTCCAACGGCGAGAACAGATTCAATCGCGCCTCCGTCGACGCTCTCCATGGGCACCTGGACGAGATCGAGGGGCAACCGGCGCCGCTGGCCGTCGTCACCACCGGTGAAGGAAAGTTCTATTCCAACGGCCTCGATCTCGACTGGATGGCCGGCGCCGGCGATGACGCCGGGCCCATGGTGGCCGACGTCGAGCGACTCCTCGGCCGCCTGCTGCGCCTGCCCGTCCTCACCGTGGCCGCCGTCAACGGCCATGCCTTCGCCGCCGGCGCCATGTTGGCCTCGTCCCACGATTTTCTCGTCATGAGAGAGGACCGCGGCTACTGGTGTCTTCCCGAAGTCGATCTGGGGCTGCCCCTGACCGACGCCATGTACGCCGTCCTGGCGGCCAAGCTGCCCCACGCCACCCTGCACGACGCCATCCTGACCGGTCGTCGTTACGACGCCGCCGCCGCCTTCGCCGCCGGCATCGCCCACCATGTCGTGCCCGAGGACCTCGTCCTCGCCACCGCCGTCGAGTTGGCCACCTCCCTGGCCGACAAGAACAAGGCCGTCGTCGCCGAACACAAACGACTGATGTACGCGGCGGCCGCCGAGGTCTGCGCTGTGCACTAGATCGGACCCGATCCGCATGTCCGAAACCCGCCAGAAGAGATCCCGCTGCCCTGGGATACTGCTCGGGTGACCGTGACGACCTCCCCGATCGTCGCCGGCGAAGAGGTGGCCGGCGACGACGACCCCCGCTACCGGGCCATGCAGGCCCGCGACGTCCGCTTCGACGGCTGGTTCTTCGTCGCCGTGACCTCGACCGGCATCTACTGCCGGCCCAGTTGCCCGTCGGTCATGCCCCGTCGTGACCGGGTCCGCTTCTACCCGACATCGGCCGCCGCCCAACGGGGGGGTTTCCGGGCCTGCAAACGCTGCCGTCCCGACACCGCTCCCGGCTCTCCGGAGTGGAACCGTCGCGGTGATGTCGTCGGCCGGGCCATGCGCTCGATCACCGACGGGGTCGTCGACCGCGAAGGCGTCGCCGGTCTGGCCCGCCGCCTCGGCTACAGCTCCCGCCAGTTGCAGCGCCTGCTCGTCACCGAGGTCGGCGCCGGCCCTCTGGAGCTGGCCCGGGCCCAGCGGGCCGAGACGGCCCGCATCCTGCTCGAGACCACCGATCTCCGGGCCGCCGACGTGGCCTTCGCCGCCGGGTTCGGAAGTGTCCGACAGTTCAACGACACCGTCCGGGCCGTCTTCGGCGAGGCCCCCACGGCCTTGAGGGACCGGGTGAAGCGTTCGGTGCGACGGGCCAACGGAACCCGTACCGGCCCGAGCACCGACGAGCCGTCGGCGCCGGCCTCGGTGACCTTGCGCCTGGCCTACCGTCAGCCTTTTCCCTCCTCTTTGCTGTTCAGCTTCCTGGCCGCCCGCGCCGTGCCCGGGGTGGAGGAGGGTGACGCCGAGCATTACAGCCGGGCCCTCACCCTGCCCCACGGGACCGGTGTGGCCACCATGTCCGACGGCGACGACGGCTGGCTGCGCTGTGTCCTGCAGCTCGAGGACCTCCGGGACCTCACCATGGCGGCCAAGCGCCTGCGCCACCTCTTCGACCTCGACGCCGATCCCGCCGCCGTGGGTGAGGTGCTCGGGGCCGATCCTCTCCTCGGGCCCGCCGTCGCCGCCGTGCCCGGGCTCCGGATCCCCGGCCATGTCGACGGCGACGAGCTCATCGTGAGGGCCGTCCTTGGCCAACAGGTGACCGTATCCGGGGCCCGGACCGTCGCCGGCCGTCTGGCCGCCGACTACGGCCGCCTCCTGCCGGCGCCCGTCGGCACCGTGACGAGGACCTTCCCGACGGCCGAGGTCATCGCCGGTCTCTCGCCCTCCGACCTGCCGATACCCGAGGGGCGGGCCCGGGCATTGCTGCGCGTCACCGGGCTCCTGGCCATCGGCGCCATCGTCCTCGATCCCGGTGCCGACCGCGATGCCGTGAGCGCCACACTGCTCGACGTCCCCGGCATCGGCCCCTGGACCGTGGCCTATGTGAGGATGCGCGCCCTCGGCGACCCCGACGCCTTCCTGGCCGGTGATCTCGGTGTCCGCCGCGCCTTCGAACGCCTCGGACTACCCGGCGGCGAGCGGTCCGCTCTCGCCCGGGCCGAGTCCTGGAGACCGTACCGGGCCTACGCCCTTCAATACCTGTGGTCGGGCCTGCTGGACCGACCGGACAAGGAGAAGACATGACCGTGACCGTTGGCCCGGCGTTGGGGATCTCCGACGAGTGGACCGTGATCGCCACTCCCGTCGGCGAGATGATGGTGATCGGAGACGACGAGGCTCTGCACTTTCTCCACCTCCCCGACTCCTATGTCCGGCGCCACTTCGACCCCGACCGGGCCGGCCGACCGGCGACCGTCGTCGCCGCCGTCGAGCAGATCGACGCCTACTTCAGCGGCGACCTGAAGGAGTTCTCGCTCCCCCTCGACCCGGCCGGAACCGACTTCCAACGTCGGGTCTGGTTGGCCCTGGCCGACATCGCCTACGGCGCCACCGAGAGTTACGGCGAGCTCGCCGTCCGAATCGGCAACCCGAAAGCTTGCCGGGCCGTCGGCTTGGCCAACGGCCGCAACCCCATTCCTCTCGTGCTCCCCTGCCACCGGGTGATCGGAGCCAACGGGAGCCTCACCGGATACGGCGGCGGCCTCGAGCTCAAGCAGCGCCTGCTCGACCACGAGGGCGGCCTTCGCCATGATGGGCGGGCTTCTGTCCCCGCCCGCCGTCGCCGCGCCTCGTAAGCGCTCCGCTTCGTTCCCGGCCTCTGCGTAAGCGAAGATGGGGCCATGGCATGGGCGTGGGTGTACTTCGCTTCGAGTCTGGTCGGTGCCCTTCTCGTCCTGAACGCCTTCCGGCCCGCCCGCCACGCCCACCTGCTGGTGCCGAGCTTCTTCGCCGGCTGGTACACGGGGGAGATGCCCGTGTGGCACATCATCTGGCAGGTGGCCGCCACCGTTGCCTTCGCTGTGGCCGGCGCCTTCGGCTCCTGGCCCGGATGGGTGGGCCTGGCCCTGGCCGCCGCGTCCTGGATCGGTCTCGGCATCCTGGCCGCCATCGGACACCGCGCCGCGCTCGTCTTCGACCGTATGGAAGAAGAGGCGGCACTGCCCCGGGCCGAGAACGTGGCGGTGCCGGCGGCCGGCAGCGACACCATGTGGCGCTTCCCCCGCCTCATCTACCCACTGCCCCGCCCGGCCCGATCGGTGAAGGCGGTCCACAACATCGACTACGCCGGTGACGCCGCCCACGGTCACCGCCTCGACATCATCCGCCGCCGGGTCGATCCCCCCACCGCCGGACCCGTCCTCATCTATATCCACGGCGGCGCCTGGGTCATCGGCGACAAGCGGGAGCAGGGTCTCCCCCTGTTGCACGAGCTGGCCCGGCGCGGCTGGGTCACCGTCACCATCAACTACCGGCTGAGCCCGAAGGCCACCTGGCCCGACCACCTCGTCGACTGCAAGCTCGCCCTGGCCTGGGTGAGAGAGCACATAGCCGAGTACGGAGGCGACCCCCGGTTCATAGCCGTGAGCGGAGGATCCGCCGGTGGGCATCTCTGCTCGATGCTGGCCCTCACCCCCGGCGACCCGGCCTTCCAGCCCGGATTCGAGGACGCCCCCACGTCGGTCGACGCCTGCATCCCCTTCTACGGCGTCTACGACATGTCCGCCGGTCGGGGGACGGGCCACTACGACAAGGGTCTCATGACCCTCCTCGAGCGCCGCGTGTTCAAACGCCGCTACGACGACGACCCTGTCGTGTATCACGACGCCTCCCCCCTGCACCGGGTGAACAGCGATGCCCCGCCCTTCTTCGTCGTCCACGGCACCCACGACACCCTGGTCCCCGTGGCCGAGGCCCGGCGTTTCGTCGAGGCCCTCCGGGCCGTATCCGACGCCCCTGTCCTCTACGCCGAGCTCCCCTATACCCAGCACGCCTTTGACGTCCTGCCCTCGGTCCGCAGCGCCCACGCCGTCGCCGCCGTGGTCCGCTTTCTCGAGGCCGTGCGCCATCGGACCCCGGTCCGCGATGCAGACGGTCCCCCGGCCGAGCCGGCCACGATGGCGCGGCAGCCGGCCAGGCGACCACCAGTTTCCTGACGTAGCATCAGCCCGGGCTAGAACCTGTTCTGGCCCCGGCTCCGACTGCCCCCGCCAGTGGGGACATGGGGTCGTTATGACATGCTGACGGACCTCGGGGAGGGACCGGTGACAGGTGAGACCAAAGGGGGAATTGTGGACGCCTTGAGACGCACCCGATCGATCGCCACCGGCGACGCCGCCGAGGCGAGGCCCATGGTCACCCGTACCTGGATCGTCGTGGCCGTGGCGCTGATCGCCCTGGTGGCGAGCGCCTGCTCGTCCTCCACCCCGAAGACGGCCGCCACCACCACGACCTCGGGCTCGAGCTCGAGCTCGCCCACGACGGCGCCCACCGGACCGTCCCCCGGTGTCACCAGCACGAGCGTGACCGTGGGCCAGGTCGACGACCTGACCGCCCCGCTGCCCGGCCTCTTCAAGGGGGCGGAGGACGGCACCGAGGCCTACTTCGACTACATCGACTCCATCGGCGGCGTGAACGGCCGCATGATCCACCTCGACGCCAAGGACAGTGCCTACAGCGACGGCACCGTGGCCAATGCCACCTCNNCGACTTCGCCCTCGTCGGCGGCTTCTCCCTCGACGACGCGGCCGAGGAGCCCCTCATCAAGGCCGCCGGCATGCCCGACATCGCCTACCCGCTGGACCCCGATCTGTCGAACCTCCCCACGTCCTACAGCCCCTCTCCCAACACGGCCAACGACTACCCCCTGACGGTCTTCAAGGTGCTGAAGGCGAAGTTCCCGAAGCAGATCAAGCACATGGGCATCCTGTGGGCCAATGCCACCGCCTCCACCGCCTCGTCGGAGAAGGCGTTCGAGCGTGCGGCCACGTCCCAGGGATTCAAGATCGTCTACGACGGCAGCTTCATGCCCAGCCAGACGACATTCCTTCCCAACGTCCTGACCATGAAGTCCGACGGTGTCCAGCTGTTCTTCACCACCCAGATGCCCGACTCATACGCCGCCACCTTGGCCGAGGAGATGCAGAGCCAGGACTTCAAGCCCATCGTGGTCCAGGGCGACGCCTACTCGTCCAACCTGGTGAAAGACGGCGGCTCGGCCGTCAACGGCATGTACCTCGAGATCGGCTACGTGCTCTACCTGGGGGCGGACTCCAACCTGCCGGCGTCCAAGCTGTTCGACAAGTGGATGATCAAGGCTGACCCCACCGCCAACTTCGAGCTGGAGTCGCTCTTCGGCTGGGCCTCGGCCCAGCTGTTCGTCCAGGCCCTGAAAACCGCCGGAAACCCACCCACCCGGGCCGGTCTGGAGGCGGCGCTGGACAAGATCACGAGCTTCAACGCCGGTGGATTGATCACGACAGGGGACCCGGCCACCAACGTCCCGGGGACCTGCGCCGTCCTGGCCCAGGTCGTGAACGGCCAGATCGTCCGGGTCCCTCCCACTCCGAAGTCCGGATTCTTCTGCTTGCCCGAGTCTCTATTGCCGGCGCCCGGCTTCAAACCGGAGGTGCGAGAAGTCACGGCATCGTGAACCAGGCAGAACGGTGGCCCAGAGGTCCTGCCGCCGACCCGAAGTAGACCGCTCTACAACAGGGTGGTTCTCAGAGTGATTCGATGGAAACTAGGTGGACAGAAACGCAGCCCAGGAGACTCGGCAGTGCGCTAAGGACGAAAAGACTCACCTTGCCAAGGTGAGGGTCGCGGGTCGCGCTGCGGAAGCCGATCGGCATCGCGCGCCGCCGTCGGGGGGAGATTCTCGAGGAGGCCGAGGCCTGGGTACGGTGCATGGCGCAGGTTCCCCGTCCGTCGTCGGTCCTCAGGGGTCATCGGTGACCCCGACGGGCCCCGATGCACTAGCGGCGACGGGGAAGCGCCGTCGGAAGGCCCGAAGAGAACACGCTGTTAAGCAACAGGCCGTGCGAGCCCGGGCCGATGCGCTGCGGGGCAGGTTGAGCATGGGCCCGAGCTCACCGAAGTAGTTGCCCTTGCCCGCGACGGTGAGAGGTTCCTCGCTGCCATCATCGCGGACCCGGTATATCTCGACCTCACCTTCTTCGACGACGTAGACGAGATCACCCCGGTCGCCCTGGTTGAACAAGACCCGGCCCGGTTCCAGACGGACCTCCTCGGGCTCGCGATCGGCCCCCGTGAAGTGCGGGACGAGCTCGATCACCCGATCGGCGATATGGGTGAGCCGGTCGTCGTGGGTGGAGACAAGCACGAGCCTCCCCAACGCCGCCAGTGTCCTCACCAGGGTGAGGACACCCTCCACCTGGATGTGGTCGAGGTGGGCGGTGGGCTCATCGGCCAACACCAAGGGCGGTTCGTGCACGAGGGCCCGGGCGATGGCCACGCGCTGCTGCTGACCTCCAGACAACTGGCCGGGTCTGTGGCCAGCGCGATCGGATAGGCCCACTTGGGCCAGTAGTTCGTCGGCCCGGCCAGCGGCGTCACGCCGCGGGACCCGTGCTAGTCGCAGCGGTGCCATGACGTTGCCCCGCGCCGTCAGGCTCGGGATCAGATTGAAGGCCTGGAACACGACCCCCACCGTCGAGCGTCGGTACTCGCCGAGGGTGGGTCCGGCAAGGCTGGCTACATCGGTTCCCCGAAAGGCGATCGAACCCGATGTTGGCGTGAGCAACCCGGCCAGGCACGACAACAGCGTCGTCTTGCCACAGCCGCTCGGGCCGAGCACCACGACCAGCTCCCCATCCTCAGCATCGAAGGAGAGCTTGTCGAGGGGACGGACCATGTACCCCCCCGAGGCGAACTCTACTGTCAGTTCTCGCACCTCGAGCTCGGCCATCACGCCCCCGCAAAGGCGGCGGCTGGGTCGACCGCCGCCGCTCGTCGTAGGGCGGCCAAGCTGGCCAGCAGTCCCACGACCAGAGCCGACAGGGGCAGTACGATAAAGGCGCTGCCGGGTATGTCCACGGGCTGGGCGAATAGGCCGGTCATAAAGTTGGACAAGATCGCCGCAATAACGGCGGCCGCCAGGGACACAGCCACGGCCTGGGCCGCCAGGCCGACGAAGAGCAACGTGGTGGTCGACCCCAGAGCCTTGAGCACGGCAAAGTCGCGTGTCCGCTCCAAGGCGGTGACATAGACGAGGGCGGCGACGATGATGGCGGCGATCACCCACATAAAGAACTTCGAATTGTTGATGGAGGAGACCGCGCTGGCCAGCTGGGCCAGGCTTGCCTGGTCGATCTGGGCGTTTGTGTACACGCGGTAGCCGGCGGGCACCGTCGCCGGTATTCCGGTCGTGAGGATGCCTCCGATGATCTGACGTCCACCGAAGACGACAGACTGGGCGTCTGCAATGGTGACGTAGGCGTTGGGCACCCCACCAAGCAAAGTTCGGTCGCTCACGACACCCACCACCCGGAAGCTGTGACCCGACACAGTGAAGCGGTGACCGATCCCGAGTTTCAGGCGGGCGTCAACTACCGCCTGGCCGCTGGCGGTCACGGCACTTCCCGCGATCGATTGTCCCGGTCCGCCTAGTCCTCCCGGTCGGTATCCGATGATGTTCACACTGAGGGACGGACGACCGCTGACTTGGGCGGCCTGGGGGACGACGATCACAGGGTCCGCCTGACGAACACCGGGGGCGTGCGATACCGCTGAGACGGCCGATTCCGGGATGGGAGACAGGCCGGCGATCCGACCCACGGATCCGGCGGCGAGGACCCATGACTGTGCACCCATGGCCTGCACCGTCTGGTTGATCTCCACGCTGAAACCGGCGACCATTCCCGACAGGAGAAGCGTCATGGCGAATACAAGGCCCGCCCCTACGACGGCGATCACGAATTGACGGGCTCGGAACCGGAGGTCCTGCAGAGTGATGGTGAGCATGCCGGGCCCCTTTCCCCTTATTCGCAGCCGAACCATAGAGGAAGCGGGGTGCGCTCGGCGTGGGTGCTCGTTTCAGCCCGGTCGGTCGTCGACATGACCGGTCTCGGCCTGGGGTCATGCGGTCCTCTGGAACGAACCATCCTCGACGTGGGCACGGGTGCGCAGGGCGGTTGATTTGACCTCGTTCGCCACAAGGCCATACATGATCAACTCGATACATCTTCTGGATCGCCGCTACCCCTAGGCAGTGGGACGGACAACAACCTTGCTCACATCAACATCGGTCGGCTGCTCGATCGCCAACGCGATGGCGCGGGATGGCCGCCGCCCTCCAGCATTCGAGTGAGGCTGCCGACGGCGCTGAACACCCGTTTCAGTCGTTACCGAGAGGGCAAGCGCGAATAACCCGGGAAATTGCCGAAGAGTGCTTCGTCGGACCCTTCCAGCCCGTAGGTGACTGCTTGTACCAGAAGATCACCACCGACGAACGCACCCTTCCATGACGCGCCGAGCCCACCGAACACCTCTTCGCGGTCTCCTCGGCTGCGCGGCCTGTTGATGCCGACCTTGAAGGCCTGCAGTTCCTCCGCCACCTGGGTTCCGACATCGACGTCATCCGTCGCGATGCTGGCAACGAGAGATCCATTCGACGCGTTCATCGCCGCCAGCAGCTCAGCTTGCGTGTCGACGACAACGACCGAGTCCAAGGGGCCAAACGGCTCAGCGTGGTGGAGTGACCATGACGCCGGGGGCTGGAGGACACAGGAGGGTGCGATGTAGGCCGAGGTGTCCTGTACATCGAGGAACCGTCCGTCGCCGACCGATCCCCGGTAGAGGGGTATGCCCCCGCCGCGGACCGCTTCGTCGAACTGCCTTGCCAACTCGGCGGCCTTCGTTGCGTGGATGACAGGGCCAAAGTCCAAATCAGGGAGTGGATCATCGGGATGGTCAACAGCGAGGGGATTTCCAAAACTGATGGCGTTGATCACTGGGAGGTACGCCTCGAGGAAGCCCGGCATGAGGCGGCGCTGCACGACGTAGCGCGGATAAGCGGTGCAGCGTTGCTTGGCGTACTCGAATCCCTTGCGCATGTGCTGTGCCAACAGATCCCACTGTGAGAAATCCCAGATCCCCCACGCGTTCAAGCCCTCTTGCTCGAGCATGTGACGTCTGCCCGTGTCGGCCAGGGAAAAAGCTGCCCGGCGCCCATTTGCTCTGCCCCCGACGAAGGCCAACGCTCCGATGCCCTGTGAGCGGATGAGAACCTCGCCCATGTTGGAACCCATACCCGACAGCAAGGTTACGGGCAGACCGGCGCGTCGCATCAAGGCATGAGCCAGGGTCAGAGCGTGGAATCCACCCTGGCTCGGGGTCTTGGCCACCACCGCATTGCCGGCCAGGGCCTGGACAAGTTCGGCGTGGACCTGCACGCTCATCGGGTAGTTCCAACTCGCGATATTGGACACTGGACCGGGCAGAGGTTGGCGCTGTTTCCCATCCTCCATATTCAGTTGGCGCTCGATCTGACCGAGGTACCATCTGACACCATCGATGCAGCGATCCACATCGGCGCATGCCAGACGCCAGGGCTTGCCGATCTCCCATACGAGCAGCAGAGCCAGTAGATCGCGTTGCTCGATCAAACGATCGACGGCATCGGACACCCGCCTCCGGCGCTCCTCTAAGTCGACGTTCGCCCATACTTTATGCTCACCGATGGCATAGTCCACTGCCGCCACGGCCTCCTCGTAGTTGACCAGCGGGGGGCCTGGGATCGGCGTGCCATCAACGGCGTTGACGTGATCTCCGGGTATGCCGATCCGCTGCCATTCACCCTGAGTGAGGTTGCGCAGTCGATCGGAGTCGAACGCCTCGGGTGCCGCCTGGACGCACCGAGCGTAGGTTTCCCACCAAGACGTACCAGATTTGAGGATCAACGCCACGGCCTGGCTCTTCCGTGGTTGAGTAGGTCATCAGCCATACCTGCGGAACTGTACTGGCTGTCGACCAGAGCGTGGCAGTCCCGCCCATCGACGAGCCATGGGGCCAAGGCGGCGTGAATGCGGCGCCCGTCACCACCCGGGAACTTGCGCCGCACCGCTCGCCGCTCTCTGCGTGCTCGGGCTGTGCAAGTACCTTCTTCTCAACGGTTTCCGAGCGGACAAGGGATGCTTCGAGGCAGCGACGACTGTGTTGGCAGCAGTGTCGGAATGTGTGCGAGCGTAATGTTCTGGCGAGTCGCAGGCAGTTCGTCGTCTGCGAAGGAGACGAGACGTACAGGCGAAAGCGGAACCTGTGGATGTCCACGTTCGAGGGCTGCTGTTGGTTTGATTCGTTGGCTGAGGAATGGGGAACTGCAGATTTTGCCGGAGGAAAGCACGTTTAGTTCCGGTTGGACATGGCGACTGGCCCTATAGATCGGCTTGTCTCTGCCACGGCGATGACATCGATCGTGTCCGTCTGTCAGTTCGCTTTGGCCATCCCCGGCCCGTGTGAGCTCACTGCGCCTTCGACAGAGAGCGGTATGGCAGGCCGTCGCGGTAGGGCGCTGCTTCCGCATACGTCCAGATCAAGGCGCTCTCACGACAGCACCGGCCGAACGAGGCCGGATGAGGCAATCGGGACCGCTGGACGCGGCAGGGTGCCACTTATAGGATTGACTGTATGGTCATTCAGTCTGCTTCTGACCCGGCCCCGCTTGACCCGGCGGCTCTGGAAGCGTCGCTGCAGCCGTTTGGCCGTAGCCGCATGTTGCCCCGTGCCGCCTACGTCGACCCCGCCGTGTTCGCGTGGGAGCAGCGACACTTCTTCGATGGTGGCTGGATGTGCGTCGGTCGAAGTGAAGACGTGGCCGCCCCGGGGGACCAGTTGGCTGAGTCCTTGGGGAGCGCCGGGGTGCTCCTCACCCGGGCCTCCGACGGAGTGTTGCGGGCCTTCGCCAATGTCTGCAGCCACCGCGGCCACGAGCTGCTTCCATGTGGGGTCTCGACCCATCATGGCCGTGTGATATGCCCGTACCACTCATGGTCCTACACCCTTGAGGGAGACGTATGGACCGCGCCGGGATTCAACGATGTTGATGGCTTTGATCCTTCGGAACATGGACTCACCGAGCTTCCGGCAGTTGAGTGGCACGGACTGGTATTTGTCGATGGATCCGGTGCCGCAGCGCCGCTGGACGCGTCGCTCGCCAGCCTCGAGGGCGTTGTGGCGCCGTATGAGCTCGAGCGGCTCCGGGTGGCCGGAAGTCATGTTTACGTTGTGGCAGCCAATTGGAAGATACTGACTGAGAACTACCACGAGTGCTACCACTGCGGGATGATCCATCCCGAATTCTGCGAGATCAGTCCACCGAAGAGCGGGGACAATTATCACTCCGAAGGTGCTTGGGTCGGGGGAACCATGGATCTCCGTGATGGCATGGACACAATGTCGCTCGACGGAAAGAGTGGCGGTGTGATGCTGCGGGGACTCGATGAGAAGGGTTTGCGCACGGTAATTTACGCGAACATCTTTCCCAATATTCTCATCAGCCTCCACCCGGACTATGTGATGACCCACCGACTGACTCCGTTGGCGGTGGATTCCACGCAGGTCGAGTGCACCTGGGCTTTTGCTCCCGAGGCAATCGAAATGACCGACTTCGATCCGTCGTACGCCATGAACCTCTGGGACATCACCAACCAACAGGACTGGAAAGCCTGCGCCTCGGTCCAACGGGGACTCTCATCGGTCCACGCCCGGCCCGGACCAATGGCTGGCGCAGAGGACGCTGTCTATCAATACGTGACGATGGTGGCCCGTGGTTATCAGGGTTACCCGGTGCGCAACTCCGGCGCTCCGATACCGACGAGCTGAAAGGGTCAACCCCCAGGTTGACGTGGTTTCCCAGCGGACCCTCGGGGCTCGAAGGGTTTGTCAGGCGAATGCGCCTGGACCCCGCTTCACCATCTGGTTGGCAATGATCGAGCGTTGCACCTCGCTTGTGCCTTCCCAGATTCGCTCTACTCGGAGCTCGCGAAAGAGGCGCTCAGCGACGTTTTCGCGCATATAGCCGCGACCAGCGAAGATCTGGACGCATCGGTCCGCCACTCGGCCGGCCATTTCGGAAGCGTAGAGCTTGGCCATCGAGCACTGGGTGTGTTGGATCTTGAGGTCGAGCCCGGTGTCAATGCCCTTGGCCGTCTCGTAGACCATGGACCGTGCGGCGAAGAACTCGGTCAGACTGTCGGCCAGCATGGCCTGGACCGCTCCGAACTCGGTGATCGGGTGACCGTTGACGATTCTCTCCTTGGCGAATTGGGTGGTGTCGTCGATCAGCCGAGTGGCCCCGCCCAGGCAGCGGGACGCCACCATGATGCGCTCGTACCGGAACCACTCGTGAGCAAAGGCCATTCCATCACCCTCACTCCCCACAATCTGGGAGGCGGGCACCCGGACGGATTCGAAGGCCACGATCGGATGATGATGGCTGATGGTGTGGGTATAGGCCGGCGTACGTACGACGCGAACGCCCTCGGTCGGTAGGTCCACGATGAACATGGCGTGCTCCCCGGCGTGCTCCCCGTTGGTGAGTTTGGCCTGAAAGAACGCGTACGCACTGGAGTTGTAGGAGGTTACGTGCCATTTGACGCCGTCGAGGATGTAGTCGCCACCGTCGCGACGTGCGGTGGCCACGATGGCATCGACATCGGACCCAGCACCCTCTTCGGAGATGGCGTAACACTCCTCCTTTTCGCCCCGAATGGCCGGAAGCACATAGCGCTCGATCTGGTCGGGAGTGGCCACAGGGGGGAGCCACGCCGGCGGAGTGCCGAGCACCCAACCTAGGGCGTTGGTGGCCCGCCCGCCCTGCTCCTGAACAAGAACCTGTTGGAGCATCGAGTAACCGCCCCCGCCGAGTTCCTTTGGCATATTCGTGGCATGAAGGCCGAGGTCGAGCGCTCGGTTTCGAAAACGCGCCTCAGTCTTGTGGGGCAGCTCGCCGACGTTGCCTTCGGCCTCTTCCTCGAAAGGAATAAGCTCGTCCACGAATGAACGGGCACGCGCCTGAATTTCGAGGTCGTCGGGCGTGAGGTTGTACATGTGGGTGAGCCTCCTCGGCCTTGACTGAAGGTTCAGTTTATGCGAGCGTCGGAGTTGTGGAAAGTGGTGGGACACTAAGCGGCTCCTCCGCCGACGCCTTGGTGGTGGGCGGGGGAACCGTGGGCGCCTGGTGTGCGTATTTCCTGCGACGCAGCGGTGCCGGCCGGGTAGTGCTCATCGAACGGTCGACGTTGGGGCACGGCGCCAGCAGTCGAGCCGCCGGCATTGTGCGCAGTCAGGGCGGCACTCCCACCGCCGTCCGCCTGGCCGAATGGAGCCGGGCCTTTTACCTCGCGCAGCGCCAGGAGTTGGGCAACGACTCGGGCTTTGTACGCCAGGGGTATTTTCTCCCTGCCTTCACCGATACCGATGTGGAGACGGCTCGTCAACGGTTGGTCATGCAACAGAACCTGGGCGTGTCCGTTCGTTGGGTGGACCCCGACGAGGCGAGCATTCTCAACCCCACGATGGTCGCCGGATCGACCAGGGGTGGGACCTTCTGCGATGAAGACGGTTACATTGACCCGCCGCGCAATGTCCTCGCCTATACCGTGGCTCTGGTCACGTCAGGTGTCACGGTCTATGAAAGGGTTGCCTTTGAGGGCCTGGTGACCTCAGGCGGCCGGGTTGTGGGTGTGGAGACAAGTGAAGGTCGCGTGGCGACAGGAACGGTCGTGCTTACCGGCGGCCCTCAGCTAGCGGCGGTGGGGCGCCTTGCCGGTAGCAGGGTCCCCGTGGGTGGTGTGCGCCATCAGGTGGCTGTCACGGAGCCCCATCCTGATCTCGAGCCATCTCGGCTACCGATGGTCTTCGATGTGTCGGCCGGACTCTATTGGCGCCCCGAGGAGGGGGGACTGCTCCTCGGCATGAGCAATCCGGACGAGGTGCCCGGTGAGGCTACGGAAATTGATTGGGCCTATCTGGATAAGATGCGGGCACGACTGGCCGAACTTGTTCCGGTGACCCGATCCCTCCGCTTGCGACAGGTGTGGGCCGCCACTATCGACTACACGCCGGACCATCTGCCGATCCTCGGACCCGTGCTCGGCCCCGACGGGCCCATCGGGGGCACCACAATCGCTTCTGCCGGTGGTCACGGGATGATGTGGGGCCCCGGTGTCTCGAGGGCGGCCGCCGACTTAGCACTGACCGGGTCCAGTGACGTGGTGAATACCGGTCCACTGGGTCTCGATCGCTTCGACGCGGCGGGTCACAGTCGCCTCGATCCTGATCCCATCGCGCTTCCATTCCCAGAAAGGACCACAATCACATGAGCGGCGATACCATCCCCATTACTCAGTTCCTGAGCAAGGCCGACGAGATCACCGACCTCGAGGACTGGGGCGTTCTCGAGGAGGCCACCGGCCCGGAGATGACCACCTCGGGGTTGACGCTGTGGAGCGACGGCGACCAGGAGATCGGCGTCTGGGAATGCACCCCCGGCCCCTCCCGTTGGCTTCTCGAAACCCATGAGTTTGTTCACATCATCGGTGGGCGGATGACCGTGACCATTGACGGGGGAGAGCCGGTCGAGTTGGTCACCGGCGATACGGCGGTGTTTCCCAGAGGATGGAGCGGCACCTGGGAGATCGCCGAGACCCTCCGTAAGCTCTACGTGATCTTCTAAGCCGGTGATGGGGGAGGGTCGTCCCGTATCCTACGTACCGGCGCTGGACCGGGGCACGACGAGGGCGTCCAATGCCACGCATCCCTTCGGACCGCAACGCAGAGGGTTGATGTCCAGCGCCTCGAGCGCATCGCCGAGCTCCATGGCCAGATGAGAGAGGGCGACGATGGCGAGCGCCGCTTCCCGCCGATCGACCGGAGGGCCGCCGCGTACGCCGTCAAGGAGGGACGACACCGTCAATTGAGCAAGGGCATCGAGCGCACGCGCTTCGTCGATGGGGGGTAGGCGGACGACTCGGTCGCCCAAGATCTCTACCAGCACCCCACCGGCTCCCACCACTACGAGGGGTCCGAGGTGGGGATCGCGGATGAGGCCGAGGGCCATCTCCACCCCTGGTGGCGAAGTGGCGGCCACCATGACGCGCCGACCGAGTCGACGCGAGAGGTCGTCGTAGGCCTCGATAACGGCATCGGCGTCGGCTACTCCGAGCGCAACGCCCCCGACATCGGACTTGTGGGTGATCGAGGGCTCGTCGGTCTTCAGCACAACGGGATAGCCCAATTCGTCCGCCACCGTCACGGCGTGGGCGGACGACGTGACCGATCGGGCATTTACCACGGGAATGCCATAGTCGGCTAACAGCTCGAACACCTCGGCACCACCGAGACGGCTTGTGCTCAGACGATGACGCCATCGGCGCTGCCGAGAGGTGTCGGTCTCGACGACAGGGGGTGCCTTCCACCGATGGATCATGGAGTGATCGATGAGATGGCGCAGCGCCAAAAGCCCGCTATGGGTCCCCTCGAGGACCGGAACCCCGCCCGCCCGGATGCGTGTCGCCGCCACCTCGTCGATGGCGCTACCCAGATTGGACAGCACCGCCACGGGCTTCGTGGTCGACCCGGCCACGCTGAGGACGGCCGCCGGGTAGGAGTCGTCCCCGTCGTACTCGGCGATCAGGTCCACGGCTAAGGCCAAGGCTGACACCTCCTCGTCCTCCGCCATCGCCTTTAGCGACGCGGCGACCAAGCTCTCGGTATCGGAACCCGTACCCCAGACGTCGAGAGGATTGTTGGCAACGAGGCCGTCGTCAAGCAGATCGGCCAGTCGCTGCTGTGTGGTGTTACTGATGGATGCAAAAGAGAGCCCGACGGATGCGGCAATGTCGACCACCAAAGCACGCTCGGCTCCCGAGTCGTGTACCGAGGCGATCCCGCCGGGTCCCGGCGTGGGCGCAGCTCGCCGGCCGGCAGCAAAGAGCTCGAGGGTGTCGGCCATTTCGTCGAGATCCCGGACGCGGATTACCCCGTGCGCCTCGAACATCGCTTCCCACGCCCCGTCGCTGCCGGCCAGGGCCCCGGAGTGGGCCGCCACCATCGCCCGTCCCACGGTTGATCCTCCAACGGTGAGGGCCACCACGGCGACATCCCGGCGCGCCGCTCTGTCCAAGGCGTCGCGCATGTGCTCAGGATCGCGCATGGTCTCGAGGAGGAGCCCCACCACCCGCGTCTGTTCGAGAGCGAGCGCGTACTCGAGGTAGGAGGCTGTGGTGGTGACCAACTCCTGACCGGTAGAGACGGCCACGGTGAAACCGAGGTGTCGGCGCGTCCGCAACAAGGCCGAGAAGACGGACCCCGAATGGGTGATGAAGGCGACGGGTCCATGAGGCAGAGGGTCTCGCTCGACGTAGCCGATGGCGCGCAGGCCCCTGGCCACGTTGACGAACCCCATACAGCCTCCTCCGCAGACGGCCATGTCGGCGGCGCGAGCGATACCCGCCACCCGGTCGCGCAGACCCGTGCTTTGCCGGTGGTCGGGCTCGAAAAGGCCGCCGAAGATGACGGCCGAGCGGTCACCGCGATGCGCCGCCCGGGTCAGCTCATTCTCCACCGCGGTATCGGGTACGCCGAGGAGCACGAGATCGACCGGACCCTCGAGGTCGTCAAGGGTGGCCACGCAGCGTCGCCCGAGAACAGTGTCGTAGTTCGGGTTCACCAGGAAGATCTCGACGTCGGGGCTCCGTACCACCTCAGACACGAGCCGTTGGCCGAAGCTTCCCGATCGTTCGCTCGCNNTACGGTTCGAGCCTCCAACATCGCCCGAACCGATGGGGCCGGTCCGTCCCGGGCCTCCCCCTCCGACTTGGTCACCCCGTCGGGGTGGAGCTACTGCGCAGCCGTGCCGTCATCC
The DNA here is from genome assembly GCA_003131945.1 of Acidimicrobiaceae bacterium. The sequence goes on along the minus strand of PKWD01000396.1, from coordinate 5,803 downwards.
CGTGAGCGGAACGTTGGTCGGCCAGCGCGGCCTTGGCGGCCTGCCAACCAGGTATCCCACAGACGCCTCCGCCGGCGTGGGTGGCGGACCCCCCGTTGTAAAGGCCTTTGATTGGCGTGCGGTAGTCGGCGTAGCCAGGCGCTGGACGCATGTGGAAAAGCTGATCCAAGGAGAGCTCACCATGGAAGATATTCCCGCCGATGAGACCGTATTCGTTCTCCATCTCATAGGGACCGACGACGTCACGGTGGAGGATCGACGCTCGGAAGTTGGGCGCCACGTCGTTGTAGCAGTCGATCATCCGGTCGGCGTAGGCCTCCAGATCCTCGACATGGGGCGTGGCACTCCACTCCTTGGGAACCCATTGGGTGAAGAGCGACATGATATGGGTGCCATCGGGGCAAAGCGTCCTGTCGAACGTGGTCGGAATGACCCCGTCGCTGAATGGCCGGGCCGCCGCTCGACCCTCCCGCGCATCTTGAAAGGCGCGCTCCATGTACTCGATCGACGGGGCCATTTCCACCGAACCAGTGTGATGCTCGGCCATCTCCGTGCCAGGGTCGGCCGTGAAGTCCGGGAGCTCAGAGAGCGCCAGATTGATCTTCACCACGCCGCTGCGCGTCTTCCAGCGCTCGATATCCTTTACAAAGTCGTCCGGGAGCTCACTGCTGGCAATGTGGTCCAGGAAAGCGGTCTGGGGATGGAGTGTGGTGACGACCACGGGGGCACGAATCTCTTCACCACTTTCGAGGACCACACCCCGGACCTGGCCGCCCGCAATCAAGGTGCGCGCCACCTTGGCGTCGGTGCGGATCTCGGCTCCGAAATTGCGTGCCGACCGCTCGATGGCCGTGGCCACACCACCCATGCCGCCTTCGGGGAATCCCCAGTTGCCCAGGTGGCCGTCGCCTATATCCCCGATGGAGTGGTGCGCCATGACGTAGGCGGTCCCGGGTTCGCAGGGTCCGGCCCAGGTGCCGATCACCCCGTTGACGGCGATGGGCGCCTTTACTTGCCATGACTCGAACCAGTCATCGAGCAGGTCGGCGATGCTCATGGTCATGAGGCGCGTCACGTCGGCGATGGTCCGAACGTCGAGCCCGCGGTGACGCCAGGCCAAGCGCAGCGTGNNAGCGAGCCGATGGTGGGGGGGACGGTGAGAAGCAGTGGCCCGAGCACATCGGCGAGGCCCGCTATCCACGCATCCCACAAGGGCATGGCCTCGGCGTCCTTTTTGGACCATTTGGCGATCTCGTCGTAGTTGCGCTTGGCATCGTCGGCAAAGATCTTGATCGACCCGCCCTCGGGAAATGCCTGGTAGTACGGACCCATGGGGTACACCTTGTAGCCAAACCGCTCGAGCTCGAGCTCGCGCATGATCGTCGGTGGCAGCAGGCTCATCACATAGGAGAGCCGGGTCACCTTGAACTCAGGTGCGTCGGGCCAGGGAGATTCGGTGGTGGATGCTCCGCCCGTCTTGTATCGGCCTTCGAGCACCAGGGTTCGGGCGCCGGACCGAGCCATGTAGGCGCCCGACACCAGTCCGTTGTGCCCTCCACCCACCACGATTGCGTCGTACGTCGAGGTCATGGGGTCCCCTTTTCGTGCCGCGGGGATGGACCCCGCCGGTTTGACTGATCGTTCAGTCTAGGCCGCTGATACCGTAGCGGACAAGGTCCCCGAGAGCATGACCCCGATCGGTCCCGAGCGAGTAGACGGTGCCCGGCGGCGCCGGAAAGGTGACGATGGCGAACAACGAAGCAGTCAGCGGTGAGATGACGATCGCCGCCGACCTGCGTCGCGACCATATGCTCCGAGCAGCTCTCGAGGTGATCGCCGAAAGGGGATTCCCCGAGACACGCATCGCCGATGTTGCGAAGCGTGCCGGCACCAGTCCGGCGCTGGTCATCTACTACTTCAAGACGAAGGACAGTCTGCTGACCGAGGCCATGCGCTATGCGGAGGATTCCTGGTACGAACTTGGCGCACGCCGGATGGCGGTTATCGACAGCGCGGCCAGGCGACTCGAGGAGATCGTGGCCATGACCTGCCTGCCTCAAGCCGACGCCGAACTCCCTGATTCGTGGTCCCTTTGGCTCGACCTGTGGGCCCAGTCCGTGCGTCATCCCGAAGTATCCCGAGTACGCCAGGAGTTCGACGCCCATTGGCGCGACACGATTGCCACAGTCGTACGGGACGGCCAGGAGACTGAGGAGTTCAACGATATCGATCCCGCCGATTTCTCGATCGCCCTCTCGGCGCTCCTTGACGGATTCGCCATCCAGATCGCCTTGAACGACCCCGTGGTCGACCCGATGCGTGCGTTTCAGGCCAGTATGCGTTTCGCGGCCCAGTCCCTGGGGTTCGAATGGAGGCCGGCGAAAGGCAAGCGCTCCGGCGCTCCGGTGAAGAAACCGAAGAGGTGACAATGGGGACGACGACGGCCGGTGCCTGGTACCACCGATGGTAGGTACCTAGACTGAGTGGCGGTTCACACCAGTCCAGGATCTCGACCTGACCTATCGCCGTCTCCTTCCGTCCCGGAGGGCCACGGAGGACATGACGAGGAGAACGGAGGGGAGATGGCAGGCGGCGAAGTCAAGATCGTCTCGCTGACCAAGCGTTTCGATGATGTCGAAGCTGTAGCCGGCATAGACCTTCACATCTCCCGTGGTGAGTTCTTCTCCATCCTTGGACCTTCGGGTTGTGGCAAGACCACAACGTTGCGTCTGGTGGCAGGGTTTGAACAGCCCACGAGTGGAAGCATCTTTCTCGACGGCGAGGATGTCGCCAACACGCCGCCGCATAAGCGCAAGGTGAACACGGTCTTCCAGAGCTATGCGCTCTTCCCGTTTCTCACAGTGGCTGAGAATGTGGGCTTCGGACTGCGCTACCAGAGACTCACCAAGGCGGAGGCCGCTGAACGTATCGGTTCCGCTCTCGAATTGGTGCAATTGCTCGGATTCGAGAAGCGACGACCCGGACAACTCTCCGGGGGGCAACAACAACGGGTTGCCCTGGCCCGCGCCCTGGTGCTCAGTCCCTCTGTGCTCCTGCTCGACGAGCCGCTCGGCGCTCTCGACGCCAAGTTGCGCCGCACCCTGCAGGTGGAATTGAAGACGTTGCAAGAGGTGGTTGGCATCACCTTCCTCTACGTCACGCACGACCAAGAAGAGGCGCTGACCATGTCGGACCGCCTGGCTGTCATGGAGGCGGGCAAGGTCGCTCAAGTGGGTACGCCGGTCGAAGTGTATGAAGAGCCGGCCGACGCTTATGTGGCCGACTTCCTGGGCGTATCGAACCTGATGGAGGCCCACGCCAACGGCGAGGACGCCGCCGGAGCCTGTCGGATTCGTCTGGGCGAGTTCGACCTGACCGCTGAACAGGGAATGACGGGGTGCACCGGTGCTGTGAAATTGGCGATTCGTCCCGAACGAGTGCAGATCGAACCTTACGATTCGCGGGGCAGCAATCGGATACCGGCGATGGTGGAGCGCCTGGTGTTCCTTGGCTCATCCACCCAAATCATGTTGCGACTGGCCCATGGAGACCGAGTCCAGACGGTGATGCAGAACAAGGGTGGTCCACCTGCTTATCAGCAGGGCACGGCGGTCCAGGTCCACCTGCCGGCCAATGCCCTTCGAGTGCTCAAGGCGACGGCAAAGGGGGACGGCGAAGCCCCTCCTCTGATTGTGGCCCCGATGACGGCGAGCGCGTCGCCGCCGCCTTCGCCCTGAGTTCCTCGGCTTTCACATTCCGGCGATGCTGGTCATGGCGTCGTGACGGCTGCTTCCCCGCTCACCGCGCGTCATCCATCGGTAGGCGACGAGGCCGGCGATGACGACCACGAAGGAGAACAGCAGCATCATCGTGGCCAGTGCATTCAGGGCCGGTCCCCCGTTTCCCCCGTGGGTGTTGGCGTAGATGATCACCGACATCGGCTGGGTGTTGGCCGTCGATGACAGCAGGTCGACCACGACGAAGTCGTCGACCACGCTGGCGAACACGAGAACGGCACTGGCGAAGATGGCCGGCATCAACATGGGGATGAGCACGCGCCTGATGGCCTGGAGTCGCNNTCGGCCGCCGCTTCTTCGTAAGAGCGGCCGATCGAAACCAGGCGGGCGAGCACGATGATGGCCGGCCAGGAGAAGTTCCAAGTGACCAGCCCGAGAACCTCCGCCACGGTGCCCAGACGGATGAATGTGAACAACTGCGTGAAGAGGAAGAACATCGCCACCCCGAAGATCAACTCGGGAATGACGTAGGAGAAGACCATGACAAAGTTGAAGCTTGCCGATGTCCGTGTATGCCAACGATGGATACCGATAGCGAATGCGACGCCGATCGGAACGGCGATCACAGTGGTGAAGACCGACAGCCGCAGGGTCTGCTCGACGGCGCTACGCAGCGTCGGATTGTGGAAGATCGAATTGATGGGGTCTCCCCAGTACCACCGAATCGAAAAGCCCTGCCACGCGCTCTGCGACTTGCCGTTGTTGAAGGAGAACAGCACAGCGACGGCGATGGGGGCGAGCGACCAGATGAGGTAGAGCCACGTAAAGCTCTCGAGGATCCACGGCCGGCGCCAAGGATTGCGCCACGGGGGCTGCCAGCGCTTCGGGCTTGGCAACAGAGGTGGTACGGGGGGCGGGGGACCGGCATCGACGGGATCGACATCGACGCCGCGAGCCAGGGCCGGTGCCGAGGGGGCCGTCACCGACATCAGAACGCTTCCTTTGACGCCCTGTGGGTCTGAAACACGTAATACAGCATGGGAGCCAGGAGGAACACGAGAAGCAGCAGCGACAGGGCTGCGCCCTGGGATTGCTGACTGGCGGTGTTCAGTTGGCTGTCGATGACGTTGCCGATCATCGAGGTGGATTCCGAGCCCGAAAGCATCTGGTTGGTGAAGTAGTCCCCGACCATGGGCAGAACGGTGATGAGCATTCCCGTCAGAATGGTCTGGCGGCTCAGGGGAAGGGTGATCCGGACGAACGTACGGATCCGGTTGAGGCCCAGATCGCGCCCCGCCTCGAGTAGCCGTTGATCAATGCGGTCGAGTCCCGCGTAGAGGACGAGGATCAGGTACGGGATGTAACCGTAGACGAGGCCGAGGATGACCGTCATCGACTTGCCACCCAGCCAGTCCACAGGTTGACCGATCAGGTGGACATCGACGAGAGCCCGATTGACGTACCCGTCGGTCTGGAGAAGGTCGATCCACGCCAGCATCCGCATCATGTAGCTGATCCAGAACGGGGCGATCAAAAGGGCGAGGAAGAACACCTTGCGCCTCCCGGCGAACCGGGTGACGAAGTAGGCGGCGGGATAGGCGATGACAAGCGAAAGAACCGACGCGATGGCTACATAGATGAGCGTGCGGACAAAGATCGGGCCCACGAATGCCGACTGCCCCACGAAGTCGTGGAAGACGGCTGTGAAGCTCGCCGCCGTCCAGTTGAGGGGATTCCAGACAGGTATCGGCGATTCGAAGATCTGGTTCAACTTCCCGCCGGCGATGGCGAGGACNNACCCATCGCTTCTGGTCCCGGTCCGCCCACTTTCGCATGCGGTCCTCCCGGGTCATCGTCAGACGCCGCTCAGACGCCGCCGCTGACCCGCAGCCACGATTGTTCCCACTCGGCGTCGACGGTGGGTGCGAGTTCCAACTCGCGTAGTCCGTTGTCGAAGTAGGAGGGGAGGACCACAGTTGATGTCAGGCTGGGAGGCAGGATCCCCTCCGATACGAGGACCTGGGGCGTGATCCCATTGAGCGGCTGCATGTAGCCGTTGTAGCTGA
>PKWD01000390.1 GCA_003131945.1 Acidimicrobiaceae bacterium | reverse complement strand
CGACTTTTTCAGGTCGAAGTAGTTAGTCGACGCCCGAGGTGGGGAAGGGTCAGACAATGACAGAGAGACTGGATGGCACGGTGGCCCTCATCACGGGGGCCTCGAGCGGTATCGGCGCCGCCGCCGCCGCCACCCTGGCGGCCCAGGGAGCGGCGGTGGCCGTGGCGGCGCGGCGCAAGGACCGGCTCGACACGCTGGCCGACGGCATCCGCCAGCAGGGCGGCACCGTGCTGGTGCTCGAGTCCGACATCACCGACGAGAGCCAGGCGACCGATGCCGTCGATCGTACGGTCAGCGAGCTGGGGCGCCTCGACACGCTCGTCAACAACGCCGGCGTGATGCTGCTCGGTCCGGTGGTGGGTGCGCCGGTGTCGGAGTGGCAGCGAATGGCCGAGCTCAACGTGCTCGGCCTGCTCTACTGCACCCACGCCGCGCTGCCGCACTTGCTCGGCGCGGCCGAGGACAGCCCGCGCCGGGTGGCCGACATCGTGAACATCAGCTCGGTGGCCGGCCGGGTGGCGCGCAACGGCAGCGGCGTCTACAACTTGACCAAACACGGCGTCGGCGCCTTCAGCGAGTCGCTGCGCCAAGAGGTCACCGGCCGCCACGTGCGCGTCTCACTGGTGGAGCCGGGTGCCACGGAGACCGAGCTGGCCGGTCACAACCGCCCCGAGGTGCTCGAGACCATGCGGACCCGGTTCGCCGGTATGGAGAGGATGAAGGCCGAGGACATCGCCGACGCCATCGCCTACATCGTCACCCGTCCCCGGCACGTGGCGGTGAACGAGATCCTGATCCGCCCCACCGAACAGGAGCAGTGACGGCTCAGGTTCCTCGAGGCGCCGCCTCTGCTCAAGGTGCGGGGGCGTCGAACCAGTCCCAGTGCCACGGCGTGACCGTCTCCAGAGGACCGGCGTGAACGATGCTGTCGGCGGCGGGTCGCCATCCTTCGACGACCTCGCCCAGTGAGGACGAGACACCGACGGGGCTCTCGTCCAAGAAGCACACGGTGACCCGGTGGCGTCCCGGTCGCCAGGCCAGCCGGCGCTCCTCGTCGGAGACGAAGCTCCACACGCCGGCCACCCCGGATGTCCCGAGCAAGGCGGCGATGTTGGTGCCGTCGTCGGTCGGGCCGGCCGTCGGCGGCAGATCCTCGACCACGATGTAGGCACCGAGGTTGGGCCGATAGGGCACGGCCTCGGCCGAGATGAGCACACGCGGCGCGGCGTGGATGGCTCGGACGTCGAACGGGCCCGACAGGCGGGCCCGACGGTGTCCGTGGAAACGACCGACGTCGCGGAGCCGGCCGCCGAGGGCCTGGAATTCNNAGGAATTCTTCGAGCGTCTGTTGGACTGGTTCGGCCATGAGATAGAGGGTGACGTAGTGGACGGGAGCCAACAGGTCGCCGTCCACCGCCCGCGCCGCCCGGCAGGCCGGGGTGGACACCCAACGCTGGCCGAAGGCCATCCCGGGCAGCGGGTACTGCTCGGGCATGTGGTCGAGCTGGTGCCACTGGTTGTAAGAACGGTGCTCGGCAGGATCGGTGATCTCGGTGAAGGAGAAGAAGCCCACCTTCACCTTGTTCATGACGTGAAGCGGTTCATGACGTGAAGCGGTTCATGACGTGAAGCGCGCCGCGTCCTCGGACCCGCCGGTGGCGTCGCCTTCGCTGTAGGAGTGGGCACCCGCTCCGGCCAGCCTGCCTCCGGCCACGATGAGGTACTCGTCGCGGATGGGGCGATCCTCGAACCAGCACTCGAGGATCTCACGGGTGCCGGCCGCGTAACGGGCCTGAGCCGAGAGCGACGACCCCGAGATGTGTGGGGTCATCCCGTGATGGGGCATCGTCCGCCACGGGTGGTCCCGGGGGGCGGGCTGGGGAAACCAGACGTCGCCGGCGTAGCCGGCGAGCCGTCCGCTCTCGAGAGCCCGGACGATGGCGTCGCGGTCACAGATCTTCCCCCGCGCCGTGTTCACCAGATAGGCGCCGCGCTTCATGGTGCCGATCAGTGCGTCGTCGAACAGGCCCTCGGTCTCGGGATGGAGGGGAGCGTTGATGGTGACGACGTCACAGACAGGGACGAGTGATGCCGCGTTCGGATGGAAGGTCAGGCCCAACTCCTCTTCCACCGAGTCCGGGAGTCGGTGGCGGTCGGTGTAGTGGAGCTTCATGTCGAAGGGCTTGAGCCGCCGCAGCACCGCCAACCCGATCCGACCGGCAGCCACGGTACCGACGGTCATGCCTTCGACGTCGTAGGAGCGCTCCACGCAGTCAGCGATGTTCCATCCGCCTCTCGTGACCCATCCGTAGGAGGGGAGGTAATTGCGGACGAGGGACAGGATCATCATGACGACGTGCTCGGCCACGCTGATGCTGTTGCAATAGGTCACCTCGGCCACGGTGATGCCGCTCTCGATGGCCGCCTGGAGATCGACATGGTCCGAGCCGATGCCGGCCGTGATGGCCAGCTTGAGCTTCGGCGCCCGGCTGATCCGCTCGGCGGTCAGGTAGGCGGGCCAGAAGGGCTGCGAGATCACGATGTCGGCGTCGACGAGCTCGCGGTCGAGAACGGAGTCGGCGCCGTCCTTGTCGTCGGTGACAACCAAGGTGTGCCCGGCATCTTCGAGGAACCGGCGCAGCCCGAGCTCTCCTGACACGCTCCCGAGAAGGGCTCCGGGGACGAAGTCGATGGCGTGGGGAGTGGGCAGGGTCTGTCCGTCGGGGTAGGTGTCGAGGACGGGGATCCCGTCGCGCGGATAGGTGTCGGGGTAACCGTCGACAGGGTCCTTGTAGAGCACGCAGACGATCTTGGCCATCATCCCTCCTCTGGGTGGTACGGCCTCTGAGTGGTACGGCCTCTGGGTGATACGGCCACCGTGAGGCGGCCGCTCGTGTGACGTGTGGGCGCCGACGACCGGCGGTCAGGCGCCGAGAACGACGACCGAGCGGAGCACCTCACCTCGTTCCATGCGGTGGAAAGCCTCTTCGACGCCGTCGAGCGGGATCGTCTCGGAGACGAAGCGGTCGAGATCGAGACGGCCCTGAAGATAAAGGTCGACGAGCATGGGGAAGTCGCGTGAGGGCAGGCAGTCGCCGTACCAGCTCGGCTTGATCCGCCCGCCGCGCCCGAATAACTCGATCATCGGGAGGTCGATCCGCATCTCAGGTGTGGGGACGCCCACCTGCACGACGGTGCCAGCCAGATCCCTCGCGAAGAAGGCCTGCTCGAACACTTTGGGGTTGCCGACGGCCTCGATGCAGACGTCGGCCCCATTGCCCCCCGTCAGCTCCCGGATCGTCTCGACGACATCCTGTTCCGACGCGTCCACGACCGCCGTCGCCCCGAATGAGCGGGCCAGCTCCAGCTTGCGGACGTCGAGGTCGACGCCGATCACGGTCGTGGCCCCGGCGAGAAGCGCGCCGGCGATCGCCGCACAACCGACTCCCCCACAGCCGAACACTGCGACCGAGTCGCCGCGGCCGACCTCGCCGGTGATCATGGCGGCGCCGAGGCCGGCCATGACTCCGCAGCCGAGGAGGCCGGCGGCCTCCGGTCGGGCCAGTGGATCGACCTTCGTGCACTGACCGGCGGCGACGAGAGTCTTCTCGGCAAAGGCACCGATGCCGAGTGCCGGGGACAGGACGGTACCGTCGCCGAGGGTCATCTTCTGCGACGCGTTGAACGTCGAGAAGCAGTACCACGGGCGGCCCCGCCGGCACGAGCGGCACTGGCCGCAGACCGCCCGCCAGTTGAGGATCACGAAGTCCCCCGGCGAGACGGAGGTCACGTCACCCGCGACCGCTTCTATCACCCCCGCGGCTTCGTGACCGAGAAGGAAGGGGAAGTCGTCGTTGATCCCGCCCCGCCGGTAGTGGAGGTCGGTGTGGCAGACACCGCATGCCTGCACACGTACGAGGGCCTCACCGGGGCCCGGATCGGGGACGATGATTGTCTCGATCGATACCGGCTCGTCCTTTGCTCTCGCGACAACTCCTCGTACTTCGCTTGCCACTGGCACTCCTCTCGGTTCGGTGAAGGATGATCGCGCCGTGCCCCAGCGCTTGCCAGTTGCCGCACCTCCTCGTAGACTGAACGGTCAGTCAAACACACCAGGCGGACAGAGATCACGCCGCCCGAATGGAGCTACCAGTGGCAACAGAAGCCCCGACCGAAACGGCCGCAGCCGCACCTGGAGAGCGCGCCGAGGCTCCGACGGCGGTACCTACGGTGGAGGAGCACCTCGACTCGATCGTCCGGCGTGAGGAGGAGACATTCCTCGCCCGGCAGCCTCGATCCCGGGCCATGAGCGAGCGGGCGACCCGCGTCCTGGCCGGAGGCGTGACTTCCAACTGGCAGATCACCCGACCGCAGGCCGTCTGGATCAGCCATGGCGCCGGCTCGAAGATCTACGACGTCGACGGGAACGAGTACGTCGACCTGCACGGNNACACGGAGGTTACGGCGCCGGCCTCGCCGGCCACGCTCATCCGGCGATAGTGGAGGCGGTGCGCCACCAGGTCGGCCTCGGCACGCACTTCGCTCAGCCCACCGAAGACGCCATCGTGGTCGCCCAACACCTTGGGGAGCGATTCGGGCTCCCGCTCTGGCGATTCTGCAACTCCGGCACCGAGGCGACGATGGAAGCGGTCCACTTGATGCGCGCCATCACCGGACGTGACCTCATCATCAAGGTCGAGGGTTGCTACCACGGCCACCACGACTCGGTCCAGGTGTCCGTCGTCCCCGACCCGGCCGTCATCGGGACGCCCGATCGGCCCGTCGGCGCGGCGGCGAGCACGGGCATCCCCGAGGCCATGGTGGCTCTCACCCGCATCGCAACCTTCAACGACGTCGACAGTGTGCGGACCATCCTCGCCGAACACCCGGGGCAGGTCGCCGGGATGATCATCGAGCCGATCATGATGAACTTCGGCATCGTCCAGCCGCTCCCCGGCTACCTGGCCGAGTTGAAGGACGTGCTGCATGCCGAGGGCGCCCTGCTCGTCTTCGACGAGGTGAAGACCGGCCTCACGGTCGGACCGGGCGGTGCCACCGACCTCTTCGGCGTCACCCCGGACATCGTCACCCTCGCCAAGTCCATCGGCGGCGGGCTCATCTGCGGGGCGGTCGGCGGAACGGCCGAAGTCATGGAGCACGTGGCGAACGGCGACTACGAGATGGTCGGCACGTTCAACGGCAACCCGCTGGCCATGGCGGCGGCCCGGGCCATGCTCACCGAGGTCGCGACGCCGGCG
>PKWD01000216.1 GCA_003131945.1 Acidimicrobiaceae bacterium | reverse complement strand
GGTCGATCAGGACCTTTTGATAGGGGTACGTCCAGCCGTCGAGCCCACCCATTTCGAGGCCCAGGGCGATGTCGCGGATCTCGGTGCGCCCGACAGCCATGAACTCCTCGTGGGGTCCTATGTTCCAGCCGTAGGTGGCGTCCTCGGTATACATGTCGGCCATCGGCCGCCAGTCACCGGCATCCTGGGCGCGCCTGTTGACGTCGAGCCACCGGTCGACCATCTGCTGGAGCTCCTCGTACGGAAATGACGGCACGTCTCAGTCCTCCTCGATTCTCAATGCCTTCGTGGGACAGAAGGCCACAGCTTGTTCGACCTTCGGACGCAACTCCTCGGCCGGGTTCTCATCGATGACGGTGAGGACTCCTTTCTTCGACACGGAGAAGACGTCCGGCGCCTCCGACTCGCACACCCCGTGGCCCTGGCACAGATCGCGGTCGACGACGATCCTCACGCCGTGGACCCCTCCGATCCGGCGCTCCGCCGACGGTAGTGCACGGCACAGGGCTGCTGGAGCTGCACGACCATCTTCGAGTGGTCGTTGACGTAGGTGTGAGACGGCTGCGCCAGCTCGAACTCCCAGCCCCGCAGGAGCACCGAGAAGATGGCCTTCAACTGCATCATGGCGAACGGCGCCCCCACGCAACGGTGTCGTCCGGCACCGAAGGGAATCCATGTCCACGGGTTCAGCCGGTCCTCCGAGCGCGGTTCCAGGTAGCGCTCGGGAACAAAGGCATCGGCGTCGGGGAAGTCCTCGGGGATCCGGTTCGATACGGCCAGGCTGGCCCCCACGAGCTTGCCGGGCGAGATCCGGAAACCTTCGATCTCGAGCTCCTCCTTGGCCACCCGCAACACGAGAATGAGCGGCGGGTGAAGACGCAGCGCCTCTTTGATGGCCGACTCGAGTCGGGGCATGGCCCGAAGCGCCTGGTAGCTGACCTCTTCGCCGTTGGCGTACAGAGCGTCGAGCTCGTCGATGACGGTGGCCAAGACGTCGGGATGGCGCAGGAGCTCGATGAGCGTCCACGCCGCCGTACCCGACGTGGTGTGATGCCCGGCGAACATCATCGATATGAACATGCCGGTCACCATGTCGGTGGAGAACCGGGGTCCTCCGTGCTCGTCTCTGATCGACATCAGGACGTCGAGGAGATCGCGGTCCTCGTCGGTGGCCTCCGGTCCGTCGACGCGGCGATCCATGATCCTCTGGACGAGATCCACCAGACCGAGGCGCGCCGCGTCGCGGCGGCGGAAGGTCTCGATGTCGGCGTAGGGATCGACGTAGGCGAGAGCGTCGGTTCCCTGTTCGAGGTCGTGGTACAGCCGGGCGAAACGCTGGTCGAGGTCGCGGCGGAACTTCGGTCCGATGAGACAGGCAGAGGACGTGTAGATGGTGAGCTCGGCGAACCAGTCGAGCAGGTCGATGGTGCCCGTGGCGGACCAGCCCGTGACCATGGTCGCGACCTCGTCGGAGATCGTCGACGCGTGGCCTCGCATGAACTTGTCACGCAGCGACTGGTTGTGGAGCATTTCGCGCCGGCGCTCCGGGGGTGCGTCGAAGACGACCCCTTCGCCGAAGATGGGCGTCATGAACGGGTACGCCTCGGCCTGGTCGAGCAGCTCTTCGGGCGCCCGGAAGAACCACTCGTTGGCCTCGGCTCCCGTCAAGAGCACGACCTCTTTGTCGGCCAGTCGAAACTGGCCGACGTCGCCACACTCCGCTCGGGTCCGCTGCATGAGACCGATGGGATCGCACCGCAACTCTTCGAGATGTCCGTGCTCGTGCTCGCCTCCCGAGACTTGAGGCGGCTCGCGCAGCTCGACGTTGGTGGTCATGGTGTGCCTCCGCTTGTCGGCGGGNNTGAAGTGGCTGTGGCGGGCCAAGCCCCAACGCACCCAGAGGTCGAGGATCTCAGTGGTGGCCTCGCCGTCCCAGTCCGAGCCCATCTCGGACAGCGTCTGGCCGGGCTGCACGATGGAGGCGCGTACCCCCGTACCCTCGAGCTCCATCTGGAGGGTGCGGGCGTAGCCCTCGAGACCCCATTTCGACGCCACATAGGCCTTGTTGAGCGGGCGGGGGGAGCGCACGGACTCGGAAGTGACGAAGACCATGTCGCCGTGGTGGCGCCCGACCATTCCCGGCATCAACAGACCGACCATCTCATGGGGGCCGATCACGTTGACCCCCATCATGGTGGCGAAGGCACCCGGCGATGTGTCGACCGTCGAGTCCGGGAGGTTCTGCCCGGCACACGAGACGAGGACGTCGATGTCCCCGACGGCGTCGCCTGCTCTCTCGACGAATGACGCGATCGACCCCTGGTCGGCCAAGTCGAGCTCGAAGGCGCGGGCCTCTCCTCCGTCCTTGGAAATCTCGAGGGCGAACTCCTCGCATCGCGACACTCGTCGAGCACCGAGAACGACCGGGTGACCCCGGGCGGCGAGGGCCCGGGCGGTGGCGAGACCGATTCCCGACGAGGCGCCGGTGACGATGGCGGGACGACGTTCGGGATGGGGTATGTACCGGGACATGAGCGACTCCGCGGCGCTCAATGAACCGACACTGCGGTGACCAGGCGGGCGAAGCCCCGCACATTGATGGAGTGCACCCGGTCGACGCCCCCCGGGTCAATCTCGTAGCCGTCGATCCGCTTCAGAAGCTCCTGCAGACCGACCCGACCCTCCAGGCGGGCTAGGGCGGCGCCCAGGCAGAAGTGGCGGCCGCTCCCGAAGCTGACGAGCTTCGAGGTGTCACGGTCGACGTCGTAGCGATCGGGGTCGGGAAAGCAACGGGGGTCGCGGTTGGCCGAGCCGACGAGCAGGAGCACCCGTTCACCGTCGGGCAGGACCCGGCCGTGGAGCTCGACGTCGCCGGTCGTCACCCGCAAGAGCATCTGCGACGAGGTGTCGAAGCGCAACGTCTCCTCAACCCAGTCGGGGATCCGGCCCGGGTCGGCGAAGACCTTCGCCCGTTCGTCGGGGAACCGCCAGCCCCAGTACCAGGCGTTGGCCAGCAGTTTGGTGGTCGTCTCGTTGCCGGCCACGACCATCAGGAAGAGAAACGAGATGATCTCGTCGTCGATGAGCCGGTCCCCTCCGAGGTCAGCGCACAGAAGCGCCGAGGTGAGGTCGTCCGACGGCCGGGTCCGTCGGATGCGCACCATCTCGCCGAAGTACCCGGCCATGGCGAAAGCGGCTTCGACACCTTCGGGTGGGACGTCGTTGAGTCCCTCGACGCGGTGCATGAGGAGATCGGCCAAACGCCGGAGCTCGGCTCGGTCGGCACGGGGAACTCCGATCATCTCCGAGATGACGTCCATGGGCAGCAGACCGGCGAAGTCGGCCACGAAGTCGAAGGTGTCGTGTTCGACGGCGGCGTCGACATGCTCGACGGCCAGCTTCCGCACACCTTCCTCGAGCTCGGCCACGCGGCGGGGGGTGAACGCCTTGGAGACGAGCGAGCGCATCCGGGTGTGGCGGGGCGGGTCCATGGCCAGGAACGACATGGCGCGATGGGCGTCGGGCCCGTAGGCGGCGGGGTCGAGGGAGACTCCGAAACGATTCGACAGCTGGGCCGGGTTCCGGAAGGCCGTGAGCACATCCTCATGACGGGACAGGGCCCAGAAGTCGAGATCGTCGTTGCGGTAGAGCGGGGCCTCGTCGCGCATCCGGGCGTAGGTGGGATACGGGTCTTCGTGCATCTGGTAGTCGTACGGGCTGTATTGCAGGGGGAGGACGGTACCCGTGGTCATCGGACGCCCTCGAGGAGGACACGGGCCACGTCGGCCAGAGCATCGGGGACAGCCGCATAGGGCAGGTGGCCCATTCCGGCCCACAGCATGGCGCCGGAGTAGGCGAGATCGAGGCCGAGCAGGGTGGTGGGATCGGCATCGGGCCCGAGGGCCGAGGCGATCCGGGCATGGAGCTCGGCGCCGAACCGGACGCGCAGCGCCCGGACGTCGGGACCGGCGCCGAGGAGCGCGGTGGTGCAGGCCGCCGCCAGCAGCGGATCGTCGGCCATGAACAGGCCGAGATCGTCGAGCGCGCTCCTCACCCGATCGAGAGCGCTCGATCCGGCCGGGGAGACGACGTCGGGCAGGGTGTGGAACCGCCGCCACAGAACCTCAGCCAGAAGGTGGTCCTTCGACGCGAAGTACGTATAGGCGGTGGCCGGAGCCACGCCGGCACGGCGCGACGCACTGCGCACCGTCATTCCTTCGTACCCCCGCTCGCGCGCCTCGTCGGCAGCGGCGTCCACCAGGCGCTGCACAACCTCCGCCTGCTTGGTCGTGAGGCGCCGGCGCGTCGTCTCGGCCGCGTCGGCGTTCTCCATCTCGGCCGGTTCCATCTCGGCCAAACCCGTCACGCGGCGGCCTCGGGATCGGGGATGTGGGGGGTGCCGTCGCGCATGGGGGGGAAGGCGAAGGTGGCGGCGGTGGTGCCGGCGGTGATGCGAGTGATGTCGGCCACGGGCAGGGTCTCGGTGTCGTCGTCGATGACGACCTCCCACCGACAGTGCGGCGACCGGTCGCTCGGCATCCGCGGCGGACGGTGGACGGGCCTGATGCGGGCCTTCGGGTTCACCGCCTGAGCGGTGACGTCGAAGGTGCCATCCTCGATGTGGTGGCACATGTTCGTCACCATGACGTCGCCGAAGGGCTCGGCATCCATGAGCGCCCCGCAGTGAGCCAGCTCGAAGTAGCCGTGACTTTCGTCGATCACCTCGTAGTGGACGTCCATGTAGTGGTGGGGGAAGCCCGGGTCGAGCTGGAGGACCTTGAAGATGGCCGACACGCCGTCGCCTTCGATGTCCATGATCTGGCGCAGGCGATTCCCGTAGAGCGGGCTTGCACCGGCCCACTCCTCGACCGCAAGCTCCTTCATGACGTCGCCCCCGAAGCGCATGGCGATGGCGGCGCACATGGAGCGGTCCAGAAGGTGCACGATGAGAGCGAACTCCCGTACGAGCCGGACGAGGGCCTCTTTGGAGAGGTCCTCGTAGCGGAAGTCGGGGTCGAAGGGCCCCGAATAGTCTTTGCGGTCGGTCATGGCCTCAGACTACGGTCTGGACAGCTGTCCGGCAACAGCTCTATCCGGCAAAAGTGATGATTCCGGCAAAAGGATGGTTATGGAAGCAGAACCCAGCTCTCGCCCGGCGGGCTCTCCCACGGTCGGCGTGATCGGTCTCGGCGACATCGGCAGCGGTGTGGCCGCCGGGCTCGTACGCGTCGGGGTCGAGCTGGTCGTCTGTGACATACGACCGGAGTCCACGGCTCCGTTCGCCGAGACGGCCCGGGTGGCCTCCGATCCGGCCGAGCTCGGCAGCCTGGTCGACGTCGTGATAGTGGCGGTGGTGACCGACGAGCAGGTTCTGGCCGTGCTCGACGGTGCCACCGGGGCGCTCGCCCGCGCCCGTCGGGGATCGACAGTGGTGATCGTGTCCACCGTGGCCCCGAGCACGGTGGCACGGGTGGCGGAACTGGCCGGCGCCTGCGATGTCTCTGTCGCCGATTGCGGCGTCAGCGGCGGTCCGAGCTCGGCCGCCGAGGGAGCTCTGATCTCGATGATCGGCGGCGACGACGAGGTCGTCGAGCGCATCCGCCCCGTTCTCGACGCCTTCAGCTCTCTCGTCGTGCGTATGGGTCCGCTCGGATCCGGGCTCCAGGCCAAGCTGGCCCGAAACCTCGTCCAGTACGCCTCGTGGTTGGCGGCGTACGAAGCGCAGGTACTGGCCGAGGCGGCCGGCATCGAGCTGGCCAAGCTGGCCCAGGTGATCAAGGCCAGCGACGCCCGTATCGGCGGCGCATCCACTCTCATGTTCCGGCGCACCGTGGCGCCGTTCACGTCCGAGGACGACGCCGGTCTCGTCCAGGCCATGCGGACGGCGGCCACCCTCGCCCACAAGGATCTGCGCGGTGCCATGGAGCTGGGGGACTCGCTCGGCATCGAGCTCCCGCTGGCGGCCATGACCGACGCACGGGCCGACGCGTTGTTCGGGATCTCGCCCGATGTCACCGCAGCCGGATCCGGGGGTGGCCGATGAGCACAGGTTTCGGCGAGGAGAGGATGCTCATCGACGGGGATCTCGTTGCCTCGTCGAGCGGTGCCACCTACCCGACGGTCAACCCGGCCACCGAAGGCGTTCTCGGTCTCTCGGCCGACGCCACGTCCGAAGATCTCGATTGCGCTATCGGCGCCGCCCGCCGGGCATTCGACGAGACATCGTGGTCGACGGACGTCACTCTACGGGTGCGCTGCCTGCGTCAGCTCCAGCAGGCGATGACGGCGCACGCCGACGACCTGCGGGCCATGACAATCGCCGAAACGGGATCGCCGTTGTTCTTCACCCGTTCGGCCGCACTCGATGAGCCCGTGGCGTCGCTCGGGTGGGTGGCGGATCTGGCCGAAGGCTATGAGTGGACGACCGACCTCGGCACGGCCAAGCCGCTCGGCATGCCGGCGCGGCGCTGGGTACGCCGAGAGCCGACCGGCGTGGTGGCGGCCATCACCCCGTGGAACGTGCCCCACCAGATCAATCTGGCCAAGATCGGCCCCGCCCTCGCTGCCGGGAATACCGTCGTGCTCAAGCCGGCACCCGATACCCCGTGGTGTGCCACGGCTGTGGGGCGGATGATCGCCGAGGAGACGGACATTCCCGCCGGGGTGGTCAACATCGTGACGTCGTCGGTCCCCGACTTCGCCGCGCCACTGGTCACTGACGGTCGCGTCGACCAGGTGAGCTTCACGGGCTCGACGGACACGGGTCGCAAGGTCATGGCGGCGGCGGCCGCAACCGTGAAGAAGGTCTTCCTCGAACTGGGTGGGAAGTCGGCCTTCGTCGTGCTCGACGACGCCGATCTGTCCGCCGCCTGCGGGACGGCGGCCTTCATGGTGTGCACACATGCGGGCCAGGGCTGTGCCATCACGACGCGTCTGGTTGTTCCCCGGCGACAGTTCGACGAAGCCGTCGATCTCACCGCAGCCACCCTGAAGGGGTTGGCTGCCGGCGATCCTCTCGACCCGGGTACCGTGTGCGGTCCACTGATAAGCGGGCGCCAGCGGACCCGGGTGGAGCGCTACATCCGCTTGGCCGAGGAGGAAGGGGGGACCATCGTGGTGGGAGGCGGGCGTCCGGCTGACAAGCCGAAGGGGTTCTTCGTGGAACCCACCCTCGTCGTCGGGCTACCGAACGACGCGCGCGTGGTGCGCGAGGAGATCTTCGGGCCCGTCCTGGTCGTCACCCCCCACGACGGGGATGACGATGCGGTGCGCCTGGCCAACGATTCTCACTACGGCTTGTCGGGTTCTGTCTGGTCGGGCGACCGCGACCGGGCCATGGACGTGGCCGGTCGTCTGCGCACCGGGACGGTGGGAGTCAACGGCGGCGTCTGGTACAGCCCCGACATTCCCTTCGGAGGGTACAAGCAATCGGGAGTCGGGCGCGAGATGGGGGTGGCCGGATTCGAGGAATACCTCGAGACGAAGTCCATTGCGGAGCCGGCATGACCGCCGAGCGGCGACCGCCCAAGCCCGATCGGGGCCGCGGCATCGAAAAGATGCGCGAGGTCTACGGCTTCACCGTCGATCCTGTCGACGTGCCCGGCGACTTCGTCGCCTATACCGTCGACCATCTGTTCGGTGATGTCTGGTGCCGACCCGATCTCGCCGTGCCCGAGCGCCGGCTGCTCACGATCGGAGTTCTGGCGGCCTTGGGCAAGACCGACCTGCTCGATGTCCAGTTCTCGAGCGCCCTGGCCAACGGGGAGCTCACCGAAGACCAGGTGCGCGAGATCGTCGTCCACCTCGTCCACTACATCGGTTGGCCCCTGGCCACCGACCTGAGCGCGGCGGCCGAGCGTGTCATCGCCCGGCGCAACGCCCAATCCACCTGAGCAGCGAGCGGCGGACCAGTGAGCAACTACGACTTCAGCGGCAAGGTGGCCATCGTGACCGGCGCCGGACGCGGCATCGGGCGTGCCTATGCCGAGGCGCTGGCCGGTGCCGGTGCGTCGGTGGTGGTGGCGGATATCGACGAGGACAATGCCCGTGCGGTGGCCACGGCCATCACAGGCACCGGAGGAAGGGCCGAGGCCACAGGCGTCGACGTGTCAGCCGTGGACTCAGCGAAGGCCATGGCAAAAGTGGCCGTGGAGCGCTTCGGTGGCATCGACTTTCTGGTGAACAACGCCGCCATCTTCGGCGGCATGAAGCTCGATTTCCTCCTGACGGTGGACTGGGAGTATCTCGAGCGCTTCCTGGCTGTGAATCTCACCGGAGCACTCGTCTGCACCCGTGCCTGCTACATGTCCATGTCCGAACGCGGTGGCGGTGCCATCGTGAACCAGTCGTCCACCGCCGCCTACCTCTACGCCGGCTACTACGGATGGGCCAAAGCAGGGGTGAATTCCCTCACCCAGCAGTTGGCCCACGAGCTCGGGAGCATGAACATCCGGGTGAACGCCATCGCCCCGGGGCCGACCGACACCGAGGCGGCCCGTTCCGTGGTGCCCGATTCCTACATGCGAGAGCTCATCGGCTCTCTGGCGCTCAAGCGTCAGGGTGCGCCCGCAGATCTGGTCGGGATGTGCCTATTCCTCCTGTCCGACGACGCCCGGTGGGTGACGGGCCATATCTTCAACGTGGACGGTGGCCAGGTCATGCGTCCCTGAGCGGGGCCGGTACGGCCCCGCCAGCGCACGGCGGGCGACGCAGGCCGTTCTGGGTGGGCTCACAGGAGTCCATCAGGCATCTCCAAGGTGAGCACCTCACCCTGTGCCCATGAAAGCGGCAGGGGCGCTGACCCCGAACAGCGCGAGTCGGGTGACCCCACCCTGTGTGGAGATCGTCGTCCCCGTCTACAACGAGGAACCGACCCTGGCCGCCAGCGTCACCCGCTTGCGGTCCTACCTCGACCTGTCGTTCCCGTTTACGAGCCTGGTCACGGTGGTCGACAACGGCAGCACTGACGGCACCTCGATCGTGGCCGCCCGCCTGGCTTCGGAGTTCAAGGGTGTCCGTGCCGTCCGACTGACGGGTAAGGGACGGGGCCGGGCTCTGCGAGCCGTGTGGTCGACGTCGACGGCCCGGGTCGTCGCCTACACGGATGTCGACCTGTCCACCTCGCTCGACGCCCTGCTTCCTCTGGTGGCGCCCCTGATTTCGGGACACAGCGATGTGGCCATCGGTACCCGACTGGCCTACGGTGCGCGCGTCGTGCGCGGACCGAAGCGGGAACTCATCTCGCGGGTCTACAACCTTCTTCTCAAGACCTTCCTGCGCAACGGGTTCTCCGACGCCCAGTGCGGGTTCAAGGCGGCCCGGACCGAGGTGGCCAAACAACTTCTCCCGCTCGTCGAGGACAATGAGTGGTTCTTCGACACGGAGTTCCTGGTACTGGCCGAGCGCAGTGGCTTCCGCATCCACGAGGTCCCCGTCGACTGGATCGACGACCCCGACAGTCGGGTCGACATCATCCGCACGGCGCGCGACGACCTGCTCGGCCTGATCCGCCTGTGCCTCGGGCGGGGTTCTTACACGTCGCTCGACGACTCCTCGGATCTTCCCGCGTCGGTAGCCGGTTTCGCCCGGGTCGGCGTGGCCAGCACCGTTGCCTATCTCGTTCTTTTCTTGGTGCTGGCCGGGACGCTGGGCCGGTTCGCAGCGAATGCTCTGGCGCTCGCTGTGTGCACGGCGGCCAACACCGCCGCGCACCGGCGCTACACCTTCGCCCGTCGGGGAAGGCCGTCGCGCCGCAACATGGTCCTCGGTGGTATGGCCGCGCTGTCCACCAGCGTGGCCGTCACCTCGTTGGCGCTGGCCTTGGTCGACTGGGCGGGGTTCACCCCGTGGTGGCTGCTGGCGTCGTTCCTGGTGCTGGCGAACGCCATTGCCGCCCTCGTTCGGTTCGTGTTGTTGCGGAGTTGGATGTTCCGGACAAGGCAGTCGTCCGGGGCGGCACACTCATCGCCGCAGACACGCTCGTCTGCGGCGGTGACACCTCACGGTGCGACCGGGGCCGCCGCCCCTCCCCCCGACGTGGTCGCGGCCGACACGCTGCGTCCCGTCGTCCTCAACGAAAGGCAGACAGGATGACCATGCTCTCCGAGCGGCCCGTCGAAGCAGCCCCGGACACCGGTCCGGCCGAGCTTCCTCCGAGGGGCGTTCTGCACCGGATCATCCGCGGCCGCCCCGACGACCCCGCCTGGGTCCGGCCTTCGCTGTTCCTTCTCCTTTTGTGCACCGCCGCCGCCTACCTGTGGGCGCTGGGGGACTCCGGATGGGCGAACTCCTTCTATTCGGCCGCCGTCCAAGCCGGAACGAAGAGCTGGAAGGCCTTCTTCTTCGGCTCCTCCGACTCCTCGAATTTCATCACGGTCGACAAGCCGCCAGCGTCGTTGTGGGTGATGGAGATCTCCGCCCGCTTGTTCGGGCTGAACTCGTGGAGCATCCTCGTCCCGCAGGCGCTCGAAGGCGTCGCCGCCGTGGGCCTTCTCTATGCCACGGTCCGCCGCTGGTTCCGGCCGAGCGCCGCCCTCCTCGCCGGCGCTGTCATGGCCTCGACACCGGTCGCCGTTCTCATGTTCCGCTACAACAATCCCGACGCCCTTCTCGTCCTCCTTCTCACCCTGGCCGCCTACGCCACGGTCCGAGCCCTCGAAGGGGCCAGCACGAAATGGTTGGTTCTGGCCGCCTCGGCCGTCGGTCTCGGTTTCACGACCAAGATGCTCCAGGCCTTCCTGGTCGTCCCGGCCATCGGGGCGGTCTACCTGCTGGCGGCGCCGACTCCGATCGGACGTCGGATCAAGCAGTTGCTCATAGCCGGGGTCGCTCTGGTGGTGTCGGTCGGTTGGTGGGTCGCCGCCGTCCAGCTCACCCCGGCCGCCGACCGGCCCTACATCGGCGGTTCCCAGGACAACAGCCTCCTCAATCTCATTTTCGGCTACAACGGTCTCGGGCGCCTCTCGGGTAATGAGGCAGGAAGCGTGGGTGGAGGAGCGGGCACCGTGTCGCGTTGGGGTCCCACTGGTCTCATCCGTCTGTTCCGCACGGACATGGGCGGCCAGATCTCCTGGCTGATACCGGCCGCCCTCGTCTTCCTGGTCGCCATCCTGGCGCTCACCTGGCGGACGGCACGGACAGATCGTGTGCGGGCCGCCGTTGTGTTGTGGGGGGGCTGGCTGCTGGTGACGGGGTTGGTCTTCAGCTACGCGCAAGGAATCATCCATCCCTACTACAACGTGGCTCTGGCGCCGGCCGTAGGGGCGCTCGTCGGCATCGGCACCGTCACCTTGTGGCATCACCCTCGACGCCGGCTGTGCCGGGGGGTGCTGGCCCTCGCCCTGGCGTCCACAGCGGTGTGGTCCTTTGCCTTGTTGTCGCGCTCGCCGGCCTGGTTCCCGTGGCTCCGTCCGGTCATCCTGGCCGTCGGCCTCGCCGTCGCCGTGGTGCTGGCTGTGGCCCCGCGGATACGCGCCCAACTGGCGGTGGTGCTGGGCGTGGCCGGCCTGGGCGCGGCGCTGGCCGGGCCGGTGGCGTACGCCCTCGACACGGTGGGAACCCCTCATTCGGGTGCCATCCCCTCGGCCGGCCCGGCCGTCGGAACATTGGGCGGACCAGGAGGTTTCGGGGCCGGATCACCGTTGGCGGGGGGACCGCGCGGATTCACCGGTGGGCGGCCGAACTTCCCGCCCGGCGCCGGTGGCAGCCAGCGCGCCATCGGATCGCGGCCAGGCCCTGGTGGCGGGCCAGTCGGCGGATTCGGCGGCACCGGCGGGGGTGCCCGACCACTGGGCGCAGGGTCGGGATTCCTGAACGCCAGCACTCCGGGCAAGAGCTTGGTCACACTGCTCGAACGAGACGCCGGGAGTTACAAGTGGGTGGCGGCCACGGTGAATTCGAACTCGGCGGCGGGATACCAACTGGCGACCGATGATCCGGTCATGGCCATCGGTGGGTTCAACGGCACGGACCCCGCTCCGACGCTGGCCCAGTTCGAGAGCTATGTCCGCAACGGTGACGTCCACTACTTCATCGCCTCTGGTGGTGGGTCCGGTCGAGGCGGCGTCGGAGGAGGCAGTGGGACCACGTCGGCGAGCGCGATCACCTCGTGGGTCGAGAGTCACTACACGGCCACGACCGTCAACGGAGTCGTGGTCTACGATCTGGTCGCCTCCGCGCATTCGACCTGAGCGGTCCCCAGAGGCCACACACGGGTTTGACGGGGCCGTGAGGCCGCGGCAACGTGCTCGTCGTGGCTAACCCATTGCCAATCGTGACCACCATGGTGGTGTTCGTCCCGTTGGCGAAGGTGCCGTCGGCACCGGTGGCTGGAGCCGTGAAGGTCACGCCAATGCCGGGGATGAGCACCGGGTTACCGTGAGAATCCTCGACAGCGGCGGTCAAAAGGGTCGGGAAAGCCGTGCCGATCGTCGTGCTCTGGCCACCGCCGGAGCTGACCACGACCTGGGAGACGGTTCTGGCGAGGTTGGTCTCGGTGAAGGTGCCCGAGGTCGCACCGACCGAAGCGGCCGTTACCGCGTAGCTGCCGCCCACGCGGGCTGGCGTCGCTGTCCGGGTGTACTTCATGAATGAAGAGGACATCAAGTCCAACGCGATGAGGCATCGCACCAGCAAAACTGCGTGGCACCGGGGCCCTCAACGATCAACCCACCCGATATCGCTTGGAGCGTTGGTCGACACCAGCGCCACGGGTCAGAGCTGAACCTTCGACCTAGCGGCGGATCGGCGATACCGTGCGGATTGCTAGTTCTTGAGCTCCGCCAGGCCCCCACGCCCAACCGGCACATCTAGGTCGCGACATCCAGATACACACCTCGACCGGAAATTGCGATTATGCGGGAGCCGCCACGCTCCGAGATCCGCCGATCTGACGCGGAGCATGACCGGAAGAAGCCCGAGCGTCCGAAGCGCCGAATGGTGATTCTGCGCCGACTCAGCGGAGCCGATCGCGACCTGAGTTACGTGCTACGTGCTACGAATCAGTGGTCGTTCAGTCGACATCCTGGGGTGACTACAGAGGTCTATGGTCAGTTGGCTACTCGGCGGCGCGCTGGCGGGCGCCGCGTGCGGTGATGATGGCGACGCCGGCGACGAACACCAGTGCGGCGCAGAGGGCGGCGCCGGCGTCCTGTAATGGGCTGGTCGGCCAGACCCACGGGGTTCGCCA
Organism: Acidimicrobiaceae bacterium; assembly: GCA_003131945.1. The sequence goes on along the minus strand of PKWD01000216.1, from coordinate 3,788 downwards.
GGCGTTCAATATCGCGTCCTCGCTCAGGACGAGGTATGCCATTGGTCCGATCCAGGAGAGCCCTCCGCCGATCACGGCGGCGGAGATGAGGCCGATGCCTGTGATGCCTGCGACGTTGCGCACCACGTCGAGAGTGCCACCTGGCAGGTGTGCTGCTGCGGCTCCGGCGCTGAGCAAGCCGACTGCAATTCCGGTGAGGGCTCCAGCCGTGCCGAACCGCAAGTACGGAAGCCAGCGACCGGTGGCTCGTTCAGGCTCGCCGAACGGACTATACGTAGTTACCGCGATGACCGATGCCGTTCCAGCCTCCAGCAGGACCGGCAGCTGCTGGGTGAGCGGGCCGCTGCTGGGTATCCAGTGCCACTCGAGCGCGGCGCGCAAGACCAAGCTGCAGGCGACGAGCGCTCCCAGAGCGACGGGGACGCGCCGGCTGGCGACGTAGAGGCGTACCAGTCGTGTACCGGCTGCGGCACGGTCCCAGCTTGGCAAGGGGGGCAGGAGTCTCGACTCTGCTCCTGCGCGTGTTCGTACATGACCGGGGGTCACGGGATCTGTGCCAGGCCGATGTCGCCCGATCGAAGGGCCGGCAGGTGCGTAAGCAGCCAGGCACGCTGCACGTTCGGAGCGAGGGCCGCAAACCGATTTGCGGTTTCAGCCGCGGGTGACGGAAGCGAACCGGCATCGTGGAGCAAGGCGGCTTCGATCGCTGCCTGAGCCGGGTCGCCGAGGGTGCCTCCGGCGGGGCCGATGAAGGCGTCCACGAAGGCGCCCTGTTCGTCCGAGAGGGACTGTGAGCTGGGTGGTTCCGGCTGGCTCGGCAGCTTGGGCAGCGCCAGGTGTAGCACCGGAGGGCTACCGGTGATGTTCGCACTGGCACCGACCAAGGTGCCGATCTCGGTCGCGCTCAGCGCCACCGAGAGCTCCGGCGTGGTCGAGGAAGAACTCTGCTCGACACGCACCGGTGCCCCGGGGAGCCCCGCGAACTGGTGTATCAGCGGGTTCAAGGCGGCAACGACGTCGGGCAGGTAGGCCCGGAAGGCGGGCTGGACGCAGACGGGGATCACTGCATGCTGGCAGACGGGCGTGTAGGCGATGGGCCGGTCGCTGGCTGCGTCGTGGACGGCAGGGATGACCACGCCGTTGGCCTCCATCCGGGCGGTCCCGGCGAGGCCGACGCCGGTACAGGCTGCCGCCAGACCAAGCGCGGTCACGACGACTGCGGTGCGCCACACGATCCGGCTGCCCGACGCCGTTGCAAGTCCGAGACCGCCGAGGACCGCGACGGCGATCCCGGCGAAGAACATGATCTGGACGATGAAGAGGTCGGGAAAGTAGTGGAAGAACACCCCGGCGTCCCCGTGCGGCACCGAGTTCATCGGCGAGAGAAGCGCGAAGCTGGGGTGCGACTCCTTGCGAACGACTAGGAGCGCCACGATGAGCACCAGGAATGCTCCAAGCGCAGCCAGCGGCGCCGTAAACCGGCCTGGCACCAACATCCCCGCAGCGAAACCCAGCGCGCAGAAAGCGATCACGACTGCCGCTCCGGCCGCCACCGGCCACCAAGGCGGGCCGCCCCAACTGGTTTGGGTCGCCGTGACCCCGTAGAGCACCGCGACGGAGCCTAGGAACGCCGCCAGGGTCCAAATGGTGGTGGCAGCGAACGAGGCGAGCGCGGTCGCCCAGCGCGGCCGTGCCGCGATGGTGACAAGGTCGACGGTCTGCCGCCGTCCCTCGCGTGATCCGGTCCAGGCCGCCACACCCGTCGCGAACAGCGAGAGATCCGGGACCAGATGGTTGAGGATGACGGAGGAGCGCACGAACCAGAATGGTGGATAACCCATGGCCGTACGGAAGGCGTCGAAGTAGAACAGGGCGCCAAGCAGCGGGAGCATCCAGATCATGGTGCTCTGGCGGATCTCCAGGCGCAGCAAGGGCGCCCGACGCGCCGGGCGAACCTGCTGTGCCCGGGAGCGCAGTGGAATAGTGAGCGACGTCATGCCCGCCCGTCGGCAAGCGCAGCGCTGTAGCCCCGTTCCAGGGGCGCGTCGCCCACGCCGTGCCCAAGACCCCGCGCCGTCAACTCGTCGGGGGTGCCCCGGAACACAATGACCCCCCGGTCCATGAGCGCCACCTCGGTGCAGGCGGCCCCGACGTCTTCGACCAGGTGCGTGCTCACGACCACCGTGGCCATCTCGCCCAACTCGCGCAGCACCGTCCGGAACTGCACCCGCTGTTCGGGGTCGAGCCCGGCGGTGGGCTCGTCGAGAAGCAGCAGCTCGGGGTCGTTCACGATGGCCTGGGCGATCCCCACCCGGCGCAACATCCCGCCCGAGAGGGTGCGCAGCTTGGAGTTGGCCCTTTCTCCGAGCTCGACCCGGTCTACGGCGACAGCCACTGCCGCGGGTATCTGAGCGGGGAGCATTTCCTTCAAGAGCGCGAAGTACTCGACGAACTCCACAACCGTAAACCCCGGGTAATAGCCCAGGTTCTGAGGCAGGTAGCCCAATCGGCGGCGGATCTCCCGACGCTGGCTGTAGCTCGCAGGATCGCGGCCCAACAGCTGCAAGCTTCCCGAGGACGGCTGCAGCACGGTGGCCATCATCCGCAACAGCGAAGTCTTGCCAGCCCCGTTCGGGCCGAGGAGCCCGAACACCCCGGGACCGACTTGCAGGTCGACTCCGGCCACCGCTTGGGTACGGCCGAACTTTCTCGTCAGGTGGTCGATGTCGATGTTCATGACACTCCTTTTGGAACACGGGTTGCAACAATCACCACAGCGACGCAGCAGGCCGCGAAGATCAGGTAAGGGGCGACCAGGGCCCAGTCGGTGATCGCCGAACTCCACTGGCCTGAGGTCGCCTGGGCCGCCAAAACGGTGATGGCCCAGCCGGCCATTCCCGCCGCCACGCCCACGTTCGCCGAGCGGGCAACGGTGGCCGTGGCCAAGGCCAGAGCCGACACCGCGGCCATAGGGAGAAGCCAACCGAAGGTGACTGGAGCGGCCTGACCTGAGGCGGCCGAGGCTGCCAGCCCCAATCCGGCATTGATGGCGAAGACCGCCACCGTCCGGACCAGTAGCACCATCCGGTCGCTGACCGGCATGCTGCATGACAGCTCCCAGGCCGGGTCCGTTCCCGGCCCGTACGCGTAGGCGATCCCTGCCCCCGCGACCGCCGGAGCCAAGAGCGCCACGAGCGGGAGGCCCGTCCCCACTGTCGCCGCCGCCCCCACCCCGAGCACAACCACAGTCGAGATCAGCCACGCCACCAGCAGCGAAGGCGTTGTCAGCAGTGCCCGGGCCAAACCAGGCGAGCCCAACCACTTCGCGGCACGGCTCTCTAGCCAGCTCGGCTGGCGGCGCCACACCTCAGTGGCCACCGCTCTCCACACCCTTCCCAGATCGACATCCGGCGGCGCCCCGTCCCATTCCTGGCCCGTCGTGTGCATGTCGCTCATTACGAACCTCCCTCCACCGCCAACCGGTCACCGAGGGCCGCCCGCAGCGTTCGCCGAGCCCGATGTGCTCGGCTCTTCACCGTCCCCTCCGGCACGCCCATCAACGCAGCCACCTCGGCCACCGACCGGTCCTCGACACACAACAGCTGCCACGTTTCCCGGTCGGGCCCGCCCGGAGGGCCCAATGCGGCCACCGCTTTCTCCAAGTCCAGTCGCGACAGCACCGCCTCGGTCGGATCCCCGACGCCGCCCATATCCGCTTCCACAACAGCGGGCAGTACCAGTTCTCCCGGTCCTCGGCGGCGTAAGAACAGGGCCGCCTGGCGCCGAGC
>PKWD01000220.1 GCA_003131945.1 Acidimicrobiaceae bacterium | reverse complement strand
GCAAGCTCGATCCGGTCATCGGACGCGACGAGGAGATCCGCCGGGTCATCCAGGTGCTCTCCCGGCGGACCAAGAACAACCCGGTCCTCATCGGCGAGCCGGGGGTGGGCAAGACGGCCATCGTGGAGGGACTGGCCAACCGCATCGTGGAGGGCGACGTCCCCGAGGGCCTGCGCGACAAGAGGGTGGTGGCCCTGGACCTCTCGTCCATGGTGGCGGGGGCCAAGTACCGCGGTGAGTTCGAGGAGCGGCTGAAGGCCGTGCTGAAGGAGATCACCGACGCCGAGGGCGAGGTCATCACCTTCATCGACGAGCTCCACACCATCGTAGGGGCGGGCGGGGCCGAAGGGGCCATGGATGCCGGCAACATGATCAAGCCCATGCTGGCGCGCGGCGAGCTGCGGCTCATCGGCGCCACCACCCTCGACGAGTACCGCAAGTACATCGAGAAGGACGCCGCTCTCGAACGGCGGTTCCAGCCGGTGGTGGTGGGCCAGCCCTCGGTGGAGGACACCATCGCCATCCTGCGGGGCCTGAAGGAGCGCTACGAGGTGCACCACGGTGTCCGCATCCAGGACGCGGCTCTGGTGGCGGCGGCCGTGCTCTCCGACCGTTACGTGACCGGTCGCTTCCTGCCCGACAAGGCCATCGACCTCATGGACGAGGCGGCCAGCCGGCTGCGCATCGAGATCGATTCGCTCCCGACCGAGATCGACGTCGTCACCCGGCGCATGCGCCAGCTCGAGATCGAGCGCATGGCGCTGACCAAGGAGACCGACAGCGCCTCGGCCGAACGCCTGACCCGACTGGAGGAGGAGCTGGCCAACTTGACCGAGCAGGCCGACGCCATGACGGCGCGTTGGCAGGCCGAGAAGGACGCCATTGCCTCCATCCGCTCGCTGAAGGAGGAGCTCGAGGTCAGGAAGGGCGAAGCCGAGCGCTTCACCCGTGACGGCGACCTCACCCGGGCCTCGGAGATCCGCTACGGGCAGATCCCCGAGATCGAGCGGCGTATCGAGATCGCCACCCGGTCCCTGGCCGACCTGCAGGCCGACGGGGCCATGCTGAAGGAAGAGGTCGACGCCGAGGACGTGGCCGAGGTGGTGAGCCGCTGGACAGGGGTGCCGGTCACCCGACTGCTCGAGTCGGAGCTGCAGAAGCTCGTCCACATGGAGCAGGACTTAGAAGCCCGGGTCATCGGCCAGGACGAGGCCGTCCACGCCGTGGCCAACGCCGTGCGCCGCAGCCGGGCCGGCTTGTCGGACCCCCACCGTCCCATTGGCTCGTTCCTCTTCCTCGGTCCCACCGGGGTGGGCAAGACCGAACTGGCCCGGGCCCTGGCCGAGTTCCTGTTCGACGAGGACCGGGCCATCACCCGCATCGACATGGGCGAGTACCAGGAGAAGCACAACGTGGCCCGCCTGGTGGGGGCCCCGCCGGGATACGTCGGCTACGAGGAGGGGGGCCAGCTGACCGAGGCCGTCCGGCGCCGGCCCTACGCCGTCGTGCTCCTCGACGAGATCGAGAAGGCCCATCCCGATGTCTTCAACGTCCTGCTCCAGGTGTTGGAGGACGGTCGGCTGACCGACGGCCAGGGCCGGACGGTGGACTTCACCAACACCGTGCTCATCATGACCTCGAACTTGGTCGGTGAGCCCCAGGACTTCTTCAAGCCCGAGTTCTTCAACCGGATCGACGAGGTGGTGCGCTTCCGCCGGCTCGACCGCGACGATCTCCGTCGCATCGTCGACATCCAGCTCGACCATCTCCGCAGCCGCCTGGCCGAACGGCGGCTCGGACTGGAGACGACCGACGCGGCCAAGGACTGGCTAGCCCGGACCGGCTACGACCCCGACCTCGGGGCCCGCCCGCTGCGCCGGGTGCTCCAACGAGCCGTCGAGGACCCGCTGGCCCTGACGCTTCTGAAGGGCGGCTACGGCGACGGCGACACGGTCACCGTCGACGTGGCTCCCGACGGCGGTTCCCTGATCCTCACCTGAGGGGCCGCCCCCGGGCCCGTCCGACCGCCGCCCGGGCCAGTCCGACCGCCGCCGGCCAAGCCGGGAGGCCCGGGGGGATCGGACCTGGTCCGGGCTACACTGAGACGTAATCCGGAGCCGTTTGACGGAGGAGCGCGCGTGCCCGCAACCGTGGTCGTGGGGACCCAGTGGGGCGATGAGGGCAAGGGCAAGCTCACCGACCTGCTGGCTCGTGACATGGAGATGGTGGTCCGCTACCAGGGCGGCCACAACGCCGGCCACACGGTGGTGGTCGACGGCGAATCCTTCGCCCTCCAGCTCGTGCCGAGCGGCGTCCTCTATCCGCACATCACGCCGGTCATCGGCAACGGGGTGGTGGTGGATCCCGGGGTTCTCCTGGCCGAGCTCGACACCCTCACGGCCAAAGGCGTCGACGTGGGCCGGATGGTGGTGAGCGGCAATGCGCATCTGATCATGCCGTACCACCAGGAGCTCGACCGGGTGACCGAGCGCTTCCTCGGTAAGAACTCCCTCGGTACCACCCGGCGCGGCATCGGACCGGCCTACGCCGACAAGGCCAGCCGGGTCGGGCTGCGGGTGCAGGACCTCCTCGACGCCAAGATCTTCCGGCAGAAGCTCGAGGTGGCGTTGAAGGAGAAGAACGCGGTGCTGGCCAAGGTGTACAACCGGCTGCCGATCGACATCGAGACGATCTGCGACCGCTACCTCGGTGAGTACGCGGCGCGGATCGAACCCATGGTGGGCGACACGGTGTCGCTTGTCCACGACGCCATGGAGGCCGGCCGCAACGTGCTCCTCGAGGGGGCCCAGGCCACCTTCTTAGACCTCGACCACGGCACCTATCCCTTCGTGACCTCGTCCAACCCCTCGGCCGGCGGCGCCTGCACGGGCACCGGGGTGGGACCGCGCGACATCGGTGAGGTCATCGGCATCGCCAAGGCCTACGTGACCCGGGTGGGGGCCGGTCCGTTCCCGACCGAATGCCTCGACGAGGTGGGCGATCTCATGGTCGAGCGGGGCCACGAGTTCGGGACCAACACCGGCCGCCGCCGCCGTTGCGGCTGGTTCGACGCCGTCATGATGCGCCAGGCCGTCCGCCTCAACTCGCTGTCGGAGGTGGCCCTCACGAAGCTCGACGTCCTCGACTCCTTCGACACGGTGAAGGTCTGCGTGGCCTACGAATCGGGTGGCGAGCGCTTCATCCACCCGCCGTACCACCAGTCGACCTTCCACCAGGTGGTCCCCGTCTACGAGGAGCTCCCGGGGTGGAAAGAGGACCTGTCGGGGGCCACCGAGCTGGAGGACCTGCCGCCGGCGGCGCGCCAGTACGTCACCTTCCTGGCCACCCAGATCGGGGTGCCCATCAAGCTCGTCGGCGTCGGCCCCGGACGCGAGCAGTTCGTCCGCTTCGCCGCGTGAAGGTCTGCGTCGTCGGCGCCGGCGGGCGCGAGCACGCCCTGGCGCTGGCCCTGGCCCGGACGGCCGAGGTCATCGTCACGCCGGGTAACCCGGGGATGGCCGGGACACCGGTGGGCGGCTATCCGATCTCGATCACCGACATCCCCCCCGAGTCGGTGGGAGCTGACCTGTGGGTCATCGGTCCCGAGCAGCCGCTCGTGGACGGGCTGGCCGACAAGCTGCGGGCCGACGATCGTCTCGTCTTCGGACCGGGCGCCGACGGGGCCCGGCTCGAGGGCTCGAAGGCCTTCATGAAGGAGGTCCTCGACGAGGCCTTGGTGGCCACGGCCCGCTACGGCGCCTTCGACGAGGTGCGGCCGGCCCACGAATTCCTGCGGGCGCTCCCCGGTCCCTGGGTGGTGAAGACCGACGGGCTGGCTTCGGGCAAGGGGGTGCTCGTGACCGACGACATGGCCGTGGCCGAGGCCGACATCATTTCCAAGCTCTCGGGGGACGCCTTCGGCCAGGCCGGGCGCCGTGTCGTGGTCGAGGAGGGTCTGGTGGGGGCCGAGTGTTCGCTCCTCGTGCTCTGTGATGGCACCCGCATCGCCGCCCTGCCGGTGGCCCGGGACTACAAGCGCCTGGGCGACGACGACGGCGGACCGAACACGGGCGGCATGGGTGCGGTCTCGGCCGCTCTGCTCGTCGCCGATGCCCTCGTCGACCGGATCCTCGACGAATCGGTCGAACCAGTGGTGGCGGCGCTGCGCCGCCGGGGCATCGACTACCGCGGTGTTCTCTACGCCGGTCTCATCCTCACGGCCGAGGGACCGAAGGTGCTCGAGTACAACGTCCGCTTCGGCGACCCCGAGACCCAGGTGGTGCTGCCCCGGGTGGACGAAGACGTCACCGGATTGTTGGCCGAGGCGGCCGCCGGGCACCTGCGCACCGATCCCCGTCCCACGACCACGGCGGCTGTCTGTGTGGTGCTGGCCTCGGAGGGCTACCCCACGGAGCCGCGCACCGGTGACCCCATCGAAGGGGTCGAGGCCGCCGGTGTCCTCGACGGTGTGACCGTGCTCCACGCCGGCACCGGCCTCGACGATCAGGGGCGGCTGGTCACGGCCGGCGGTCGGGTGCTGGGCGTCACCGGATCCGGACCGGAGGTGGCCGGGGCCCGGGCCCGGGCCTATGCCGGCGTGGACGTGATCAACTGGGAGGGGATGCAGTACCGAGGCGACATCGCCGCCGACATCGCCGTGGGAGCTCGGTCATGATCCCGCGCTATTCGTTGCCGGAGATGGCGGCGCTGTTCAGCGACGAGGCCCGGATCGAGAAGTGGCTGGAGGTGGAGCTGCTGGCCGTCGAGGCCCGGGCCGCGCTGGGGGAGATTCCGGCCGCCGCCGCCGCCGCCGNNGCCTTCGTCGACGTGGTGCAGGCGGCCATCGGTGAACCCGAGGGATCGCTCGTGCACCACGGGCTCACGTCTTCGGATGTGGTGGACACCGCCCTGTGCGCCACCCTCACGGCCGCCGCCGATCTCCTGCTCGACGCCTCCGACGCGCTGGTGGCCGTGCTGAAGAGGCGGGCTCTCGAGTTCATGGACACGGCCATGGCCGGCCGCACCCACGGCATGCANNACGGCATCCACGCCGAGCCGACCACCTTCGGGGCCAAACTGACCCTCTGGTGCCTGCAGGCGAACCGCGACCGGGCCCGGCTGCGGGCGGCCCGGGACAAGGTGGCGGTGGGGAAGCTGTCGGGCGCGGTGGGGACCTATGCCAACATCGACCCGGCCGTCGAGGCCTTCGTGTGCCGGGCCCTCGGCCTCGCCCCGGTGCCGTCGACCCAGGTGATCGCCCGGGACCGCCACGCCGAGCTCCTGTGGGCCTGCGCCTCGGTGGGGGCCACCATCGAGATGATCGGGACCGAGATCCGCCATCTGGCCCGGACCGAGGTGGGAGAGGTCGAGGAGGCCTTCGGGGCCGGCCAGAAGGGCAGTTCGGCCATGCCCCACAAGCGCAACCCGATCCTGTCCGAACGCCTCACCGGTCTGGCCCGGGTTCTGCGGGGCTATCTGGGAGCGGGCCTCGAGGACGTGGCCTTGTGGCACGAGCGTGACATCAGCCACAGCTCGGTGGAGCGCGTCATCCTCCCCGACGCCTGCCTCCTCACCTATTACGTGTTGCGCCGGTGCACCGGGCTGGTCGAGAAACTCGTCGTCCACAGCGAGCGGATGCGGGCCAACGTCGTCGACGGCTCCTACGGTCTCGTCTTCAGCCAGCCGGTGCTCCTGGCCCTGGTGGCCTCCGGCATGAGCCGCGACGCCGCCTATCGTGTCGTGCAACGTGACGCCCGGTTGTCATGGGACGAGCGCCGGTCGTTCCGTTCCGTTCTCGACGGGGATCCCGAGGTGATGCTCGGACCGGCTCAGTTGGACGAGGCGTTCGACGTAGGCCGGTCGCTGCGCCATGTGGGCCGGTTCGCCGAGGCATTGAAGGAGGTGGAGGCGTGAGCCTGGATCTCGTCCACGCCGGCAAGGTGCGTGAGCTGTACGACGCCGGTGACGACATGTTTCTGATGGTGGCGTCGGACCGGATCTCGGCCTTCGACGTCGTCCTGGCCGAGCCCATCCCCGACAAGGGCCGCGTCCTCACGGCCATGACCGTCCACTGGTTGACGCTCCTGGCCGACCTGGCCCCCAGCCACATGGTGTCGGTCGACCCGAACGATCTGCCGGCCGGGGCGGCCGCTCTCGGCGGCGAGGCCGGGCTGGCCGGGATCGCCGGACGGGCCATGCTCGTGCGGCGGGCCGAGATGCTCCCGCTCGAATGCATCGTCCGCGGCTATCTGGTCGGTTCGGGATGGGCCGAGTACGAGCGGGCCGGGACCCTGCACGGCATGTCCTTGCCCCGCGGACTGGAGCAGGCGCAACGTCTGCCCGAGCCTCTGTTCACCCCCTCGACCAAGGCCACCGTCGGCCACGACGAGAACATCTCCTACGACGGCGCCGTCGACCTGGTGGGCAAAGAGACAGCCGAACAGGCGCGCGACATCTGCGTCGAGGCCTACCGCCGGGCGGCCGACGCCGCCGAACAGCACGGCATCATCGTGGCCGACACCAAGTTCGAGCTCGGCCTGATCGACGGGAAGCTGGCGCTGTGCGACGAGGTGCTCACCCCCGACTCCTCGCGCTTCTGGCCGGCCGACCAGTGGCGCACCGGGAGCAACCCCCCGTCGTTCGACAAGCAGCCGGTACGGGACTGGCTGACGGCCACCGGCTGGGACAAGAGGCCACCACCGCCCGCCCTGGCCCCCGAGGTCGTGACGGAGACGAGCGAGCGTTACGTCACCGCCTACGAGCGCATCAGCGGGCGGGCTTTGGCCGACTGGTACGGTGCCCATACGTGAGCCGATACGTGGGGCCGTCGTGAAGTTCGAGGTCCGTGTCGAGGTGCGGCTGCGTTCGGGCATCGCCGACCCCCAGGGCGCCACCATCGAGCGGGCCCTGCCGGCACTGGGCTTCGACGGTGTCGAAGGCATGCGGGTGGGCAAGGTCATGCGCTTCACCGTCGACGCCGCCGACGAGTCCGCCGCCCGGGCCCTGGCCGGCGAGATGTGCGAGCGACTGCTCGCCAACCCGGTCATCGAGGACGTCGACATCGACATCGGAACTGACTCCGCCGTGAAGGCCGGAACCGAGAACAAAGCGGGGGCGTGGCGGTGACGACGAAGATCGGTGTGGTGGTCTTCCCGGGGACGAACTGCGAGCACGATGTGGTGCGGGCCGTGCGCAGTGTCGCCGAAGGTATCGGGGCCGGAGCCGGGGCCGAGCTCGTCTGGCACGGCGACACATCGGTCGACCGGTTCGACGTGCTGGTGCTCCCCGGGGGCTTCGCCCACGGCGACTATCTGCGCCCGGGCGCCCTGGCCCGGTTCTCGCCGGTCATGGAGGCGGTCACCCGCTTCGCCGCCGACGGCGGTGCCGTGATCGGTATCTGCAACGGCTTCCAGGTCCTCACCGAGGCCGGTCTGCTACCGGGAGCGCTGCAGAAGAACAAGGGTCTGCGCTTTCTGTGCACGACGGTGGGCGTGCAGGTGTGCAGTACCGACACGCCGTTGACCGCCGCCGCCGAGGTCGGTGCCGTGCTGCGGCTGCCGGTCAACCATTTCGAAGGCAACTACATCTGCGACGCCGCCACCCTGGACGAGCTGCGGGCCGGGGACCGGATCATCCTGCGCTACACCGAGAACCCCAACGGCTCCCTCGACGACATCGCCGGCATCTGCAACGACGGCCGCAACGTCGTCGGCCTCATGCCCCATCCCGAGCGCGCCTGCGACGAGCTGACCGGTGCCACCGACGGAGTGTCGCTCGTGCGCGGACTGCTCGGCGTGGCCGACAGCGCCGTGGCCGCCGCATCGGCCTGAGGCGTCAGCCCGTCAGCGTCAGGACTTCTGGACCTTGCCCCGGCCGATGCCGGCGCGCTCGAGGACCTCGGCGTCGACCCCGGCGGCCCGCCAGGCGCTGTAGCCGACGGCCTTGCGCTCCCCGTAGGACCTGGCCACCTTCAAGAACCGGGCCTCGAGATCGGCGATGTCGTGGCCGGAGTCGACGCGTGCCAACTCGGCTTCGAGGTCGGAGCGTTCCTGGAGCAGATGCAACCGCGACAGGGCGTCGGCCGTGTCGAGCTTGGCGTTCACGACTGTGAGCCGGCGGGTGATCGATTCCGGGGTCCGGCGCCGCCCCGGACGGGGCCGCTGCTCCTCGACGGCCTCGAGGTAGAGGCGCACGGCGCGGCCCTCCTCGCGCCCGCGGGCCAGGGCCTCTTTGTGTTCGGCCGACATGGGCCGCTTGGGTCCTTTTTCGGGAGCTGGTGCCATGGCGCCATCATGCCGGTCGGGCCACCGCCCGTGCAATCGCCAAAACACACACGTCGACCCCGCAGTGTCGGTGCCCGGGGACCGAACAGGTACGGTGAACAACGATGACCGACAGCGACCCGGCCGGTCCTGCACCGGTGGCCGACGCCGACCCCACCACCGACGACACCGTGCACCGCGCCCTCGGTCTCACCGACGACGAGGCGTCTCGCATCGCCGAGATCCTCGGCCGCCCCCCCAACCACCTCGAACTGGCCATGTACGCGGTGATGTGGAGCGAGCACTGTTCCTACAAGTCGTCGCGTCTGCATCTGCGCCGGCTGCCCACGGAGGCGCCCCAGGTACTGGTGGGGCCGGGGGAGAACGCCGGTGTGGTCGACGTCGGTGACGGCATCGCCGTGGCCCTGCGCATCGAGAGCCACAACCACC
>PKWD01000172.1 GCA_003131945.1 Acidimicrobiaceae bacterium | reverse complement strand
CTGTACTGCGAACCCGACCTCCAGTCCGATGTCCGAGAGGCGATGCGGCGGCATGACATCCAAGAAATGACCTTCGGCTTTGATATGCAGGGTGCACAGGCGATCGTGAACGATCCCTTCATCAACCGAGACGAACGCAGGGGATGTAACTGGACGTTCGTACCGAACGTTACAGGCGCGGCGATTGCTTAGTCCCCCGTCGGATACTTTGGGATTTCGATGAAAGCCTTCCTCTTGGCGGCGGGCAACGGCACTCGACTGCGACCCATCACGGACAATATCCCTAAGTGTCTTGTGCCGATTCAGGGCATGCCGATGCTGGCAATCTGGTTGAGACTGTGTAAGACACTTGGGATCACTGAGCTTCTGATCAATCTTCATGCCCACGCGGACGTAGTACGGACGTTCCTGCAACAATGCGGCGAGGGCGATGTGCGCGTGCACGTGGCGGAAGAGAAGCAGTTGCTGGGGAGTGCCGGGACGTTGCGCGCNNTCTTCACCGTGCCAATCTTCCGGCAATGTTGCGCTTGCATCGCGAGCGCGGACTGGCGGCCACGCTCGGTGTCTACGAAGTCCCGGAACCGTCTCGCTGCGGCATTGTGACGGCGAATTCCCAGGGAGTTATCGAGAACTTTGTCGAAAAACCCACGCATCCGACCAGTAACTTGGCATTCTCGGGGCTGATGATCGGTACGCGAGCGGTACTGGACGTCATCCCGGACGACGTTCCGGCGGACATCGGGTTCCATGTGCTACCCAAACTTACGGGTCAAATGCTGGCGTTTCCGATAAGGGATTACTTGATTGACATTGGTACCTTGGAGAACTATCAGCAAGCCCAAGCCACATGGCCCGGTCTATAAACTGATCTGCGAAGAGTGACTGAATCTATGTTTAGTGGAGTTGTTTTCGACCTGGACGGGGTCATCGTCGATAGTCACCCCCTACACAAACGTGCGTGGCGCACGTTTCTTGCCAGCGTGGGCAAGGATGTCTCGGCAGCAGACCTCGACTTCATCTTTGAGGGCCGCAGACGGCGAGACATCCTGATTCACTTTCTCGGCGAACTTTCCGATACCGAGATTCTGGAGTACGGGAATAAGAAGGACGAATTTTATCGAGAGGTCTGCGCAGTTCTCGAACCCGTGGCCGGTAGCGTTGAATTCATCAAGCAGCTTGAGAAGGCGGGGCTTCGCATCGCGGTAGCCACATCAGCGAGCCGACAACGCGCCCGGTGGACCCTTCAACAACTCAAGATCGCGGACTATTTTGAAGTCGTAGTAACTGGGGATGACGTGGCACAAAGTAAGCCGGATCCGACCATTTACCGCTTGGCCGCCCAGCGTCTATCTATCTCTCCAGAATATCTCTTTGCCATTGAAGACTCCGTATGCGGAGTTCGCTCGGCAAAGGCGGCGGGCCTACGCTGTCTTGGAATCGCGGTTGGACAGAACGTACACCCGCTGATTCTAGCTGGGGCTGACCGCGTATTCCCGAACCTCGTGAAGCTGTCGATTAGAGACTTGGAGGAAGTATTCAGCACAGACCCGCGCGGGGGGCCAGCCAGTCACAACGAATGGATTCCGGCAGAGCGTGCTATTGGATCATCTCCAAAGAGTAGGCTGCCGGCAGATTCGACAGACGCGTAGCCGGGAGTGAGCCGCAACAATGAGATTCGCAACTCATTTTCGCAAGCGGAGTGTGCAGTGTTGTACGACACAGCAGCACGAACGAGCTTCTGCCTTCCGACCATTGTGGTGAGTACGTGTACCAACGATACAGATTTTCCCGAATTGCCCTCCAACCAAGCTTAAGAACAACGCTGCTGGCTGTGCTGGCGATAACGGCGTCACTGCAGGCCCAGTCTTCCCAGAGCGTGTCCCCCAGTTCGCAAGAACGCAGCGCGAGAGCGGAACTANNCGGCAGGGGCAGAAGGGGGCGGCTCGGCAACCAGGGTTCCCACCGAGACCTCGCCCTTGGACTCTTCTGCTGTTCTTAGGGAGTCCTGCATCACAACGACTCCTTGTACTAACTGGCGCTCCGTCCCCGAACGATTGCCCCAGTCAGTCGACCCTCACGCAGGACCAGTCGCAGAGGGCGATAAGCGTGACGAGAATTCAAAACCACCATCCNNTACCCCCCGAAGCCTCCTGATTTCAATCGAAACATCTATTACAGGAACAAGCTCGAATTTGGCTTAGACGTCGGATACCTTCCCATCAATATCCCTTTTGTCTTCGACGTTTTCTTAGGCGATGGGTATACCAAGACGCCGCTCAATTACACTTTGATGCCCATCATCGCCTCTCTCCGTTGGCAAATGGATGACGTTGGCGGCCCTTGGATTTTTCGCGGTAATTGGGATCTGACGGCCAGCGCTGCCTTTACTGTAATTCCGAGGGGCCCTGAAACCCACTACATCGCGTGGATCATGGGTATTCGACGCAATTTTGTACCTCGCCATGGGAGATTGGCACCCTACTTTGATGGACGCCTGGGGCTCGGGAATATTGACGCAAAGGAACCGCTGGGCGTCATCTGGGCGCAGGGACAGGATTTTACGTTTACCGTGAACATGGGCAGCGGAGTTCGATACAACTTCAATCCTCGGTACTCGATTTCGGCTGGTTTGAATTGGATGCATATATCAAATCTT
>PKWD01000062.1 GCA_003131945.1 Acidimicrobiaceae bacterium | reverse complement strand
CCTGCACTGGTCGCGCACCTTGGCCAGCAGCGGGGCCACCGAGGCGTCGACGATGACGACCTTGTCCTCGGCGTGGTTCACCACGTAGGCCAGCCGCTCGGCCCGCCCCGCCACCTGGGCGAAGGTGGACAGCCGGTCGCCACCGGGCTCGACGGTGATGATCTCGCTGTTGCCGTACACCTGTTGTCCGTGGCGGAGGATGCCGCTGANNCGGGCCGGCCAACGGCTGTCTCGGAGGTCGGCGCCGGTGTGGACGGCGCCCGTTCGAGGGCCGCAAAGTGGCTGCCTCGGCGGTGAACGACCGGCTCAGGAGTGAACGAGTGGCCTCAGTTCCCGACCCCGTCGTCCGCCCGGGACGTGGTGCCCATGCTCCGTTGCTCCCCGACGCCCGTCGAGGGCGAGGTGGACACCGAGACCGATGAGAGACCAACCGAGCCGTTCCCGCACCTGCGGGAAGGAGCTCGCCGCTCGCGGGGTGCGGCTCGCCTCGAGGATCTCGCGCCCACGTTCCTGGCCTAACTGCTGCAGTAGCGAGGGATTGACCATGCCTGGCACAATACGATCCAATGCGGACATATTCTGTCCGCAATAAGGCCATAATTGTCCCATGGCCCAGCCGGCAGCCCGCCTCCTGCGACTCCTCGGGCTCCTCCAGCGCCGCTCGGCCTGGAGCGCGGCCGACCTGGCCGAACGCCTCGAGGTCGATACCCGCACCGTGCGACGCGACGTGGAAGGGCTCCGGAGCCTCGGGTACCAGGTGCAGGGCGTCCGCGGTGTCGGCGGCGGCTACCGCCTGGGCGGCGGGACCGACGTGCCCCCGCTGCTCTTCGAGGACGACGAGGCCATGGCCGTGGCCGTCGTGTTGGGGGTGTCCGCCGGTGCCGCCGTGCCCGGCATCGAGCGCGGCGCGCTCACCGCCCTGGCCAAGCTCGACCGGCTCCTCCCGCCGCGGCTGCGGGCCCAGCTGACGGCCCTGCGGGCGGCCACCGTCTCCCTGGCCTCGCCCACCGAAGCCGTCTCCACCGAGAACCTCATCGGCCTGGCCCAGGCCTGTGACAGCCACCAGCTGGCCGCCTTCTCCTACGTGGCCCAGGACGGTCGCCACAGCGAGCGCCGCGTGGAGCCCTACCGGCTGGTGACGACCGACCGTCGCTGGTATCTCGTCGCCTACGACCTCGACCGCCACGACTGGCGGACCTTCCGCGTCGACCGGGCCTCTTCACTGACCATCACCGGCCACACCTTCCACCCCCGACCACTGGACGATCCGGCCCGGATGGTAGCCGAAGGGATCTCGACGTCGGGGTACTCCTATCGCGCCGTGCTCCTCGTGAAAGCGCCCGTGGGGGACGTGGCCCGGCTCATCTCCCCGTACTCCGGCGTGAGCGAACGGCACGGCGACGACACCAGGGTGGAGATGGGCGTCGACGATTTCGACTGGCTGGCCGGCTACCTGATCGGCCTCGGTCTCGAGTTCGAGGTCATCGAACCGGTCGAGCTGCGTGACCACATGGCCGCCCTGGCCGAGCGGCTGCACGCCACGCACCGGCGTCTCACCGGCCCGTCCCCTCGCTAACCTGCGAACGCCGAGCCTCACCACCAGAGGAGCACCATGGACCGAGCCGCCGCCCTGGAGTTCATCCGTCACAACCATCATGCGATCCTGGCCACCACCCGGGCCGACGGAGAACCGCAGATGTCGCCCATCACCACCAGCGTCGACGACGGCGGCGCCGTCGTGGTGAGCACCCGCGAGACGGCGGTCAAGACGAAGAACCTGCGCCGCCGGCCCCGGGCGGCCATGGTGGTGTTGAACGACCGCTTTTTCGGCGAATGGGTGCAGGTCGAAGGCCCCGTCGAGATCGTGTCGCTCCCCGAGGCCATGGACGGACTCGTCGCCTACTACCGGTCCGTGGCGGGCGAGCACACGGACTGGGACGAGTACCGCGCCGCCATGGAGACCGAGCGACGCGTTCTCCTGCGCCTCACCGTCGAGCGCGTCGGCCCCAACCGGAGCGGCTGAACCGGACCTTGACGTCCCCGCCGTGAGCGTGGTGCACTGCGAACCAGGCGTTGCTCCGTTCACCGTGCTCGGAGCGCCCGTTTCGCATCTCTGAGCCCCGGCTCACGCATCTCGTCTCCTGACGCTGCGGTGGTCATGACATGCGTTCGCCCGTTCGGCTCCTCCTTATCCTCGGCGCCCTCATCCTTTCGTCGGCCGTCTGCGTCTCGATGGGCGTCCTCGCCTGGGCCGGGAGCACCGGAGGCCTCGGACTGCCCGGCGGCCTCGGTACCGTCACGCCCGCCGTGGTCCCCGCCGCCGCCGCCGGCGCTCCGTCGGGCTCCGGTGTGTGGGCGTCGGGTGAGTCGATGGCGGCGGCCCGGGCTCTGTCGTGGGCCTTGGCCCGACTGGGCACCCCCTACCGGTGGGGTGGTGAGGGTGACGGCGGCTTCGACTGCTCAGGACTCGTGCAGGCCGCCTTCGCCGCCGCCGGCGTGCACCTTCCCCGCGTGGCCCAGGACCAGTTCGACGCCGGACCTCACCTGCCGTCGGGCACGCCGCTACTACCCGGGGACCTCGTGTTCTTCGGCCCGTCGGCCCACGCCGTCGACCACGTCGGGATCGTCGTCTCCACCGGCGAGATGGTCGACGCTCCCCACACCGGGGCCGTCGTCCGGGTCGAGCCGATCTTCTCCGAGGGGTATGTCGGTGCCACCCGTCCCGCCCGGTGACCGGTATCGTCGGCCCATGCCCACCGTGCCGACGATTCAGGGTCCCCCGTCGGGATCGACGGGCCTGCCGACCGAGCCCTTCGCCGACCGAGCCGTGGCCGCCATGCAGGAGCACGGTCCTCTCGTCTTCGGGCTCGATCCCTCAGGCGATCTCCTGGCCGAGTGGGGTCTCGGCGACACCGCCGACGGTCTCGAGCGCTTCGTCGACATCGTCGTGGACGCGTCGGTGGGCACGGTCGGCATCGTGAAGCCCCAGGCCGCCTTCTACGAGCGCCACGGCTGGCAGGGGATCCGCAGCCTGGCCCGACTGATCGACGCCTGTCGCCACGCCGGAGTGCTCGTCCTGCTCGACGCCAAACGCGGAGACGTCGGATCCACCAACGAGGCCTACGCCGAGGCCTATCTCGGACCCGAGGCGGCCATCGAGGTCGATGCCATCACCATCACCCCCTATCTCGGACTCGCCGCCATGCAGCCGATCCTCGACCGCGCCATGGCCAACGGCGCCGGCGTGTTCATCGTGACCCGGTCGTCCAATCCCGAGGGCCGTTCCATCCAGGGGGCCCGCCATGGGGGCGCCACCACCGTCGAGCACCAACTCATCATCGACATGGCCGCCGAGAACCACCGTGTGGCACCGGGGCGCATCGGTCCCGTCGGCGCCGTGTTCGGCCCGACGCACGGTCCTCCGGCAGAGTTCGATCTCACCGACATGTTCGGCCTTTTCCTGGCCCCCGGCGTGGGAGCCCAGGGCGCCACACCGGCCGACGTGGCCGCCTGCTTCGCCTCATGCCCCGGTCGCGTCCTGCCGTCGGCGTCGCGATCTTTGCTGGCCGTCGGGCCCGATACTTCGCACCTGCGATCGGCGGCCGAGCGCCTGGCGGCCGAGCTGCGGAGTGTTCTCGGGCTCTAAGGTACGCGCCGTCCGACGAGGCGGGAGGCGATGATGGGTCAGGTCAACACGGTGCGCGGGCCCGTCGACGCCGGAGCACTGGGCCACACCCTGATGCACGAGCACGTCTTCGTGCGCTCCCCCGAGGTGGTGGCGAACTGGCCGACGGGGTGGGATCCGACCGCCCGGGTGGCCCAGGCCGTTGAGCGCCTCCAGGAGCTGCACGAAGCCGGGATCGGCACCATCGTCGACCTGACCGTGGTGGGCCTCGGCCGCGACATCGAGCTGGTGCAGAAAGTGGCCGAGCAGATCGATCTCCACATCGTCTGTGCCACCGGCCTCTACACCTACAACGACCTCCCCCACTACTTCGACTATCGCACCAAGGCGTTCCGGCCCGAAGGTGTGGACATCCTCGACGAGTACTTTCTCCACGATATCGAAGATGGTATTGCCGGGTCCGGCGTGCGCCCGGGCATCCTGAAATGCGCCACTGACGAGCAGGGACTGACCCCCGGTGTTGAACGCGTCCTGCGGGCCGTGGCCCGGGTCCACCGCCAGACAGGGCTCCCCATCTCCACCCACACCCACGCCCATTCCCGACGCGGGCTCGACCAGCAACGGGTCTTCACCGAAGAAGGCGTCGACCTGTCGCGCGTGGTGGTGGGCCACAGCGGCGACTCGACGGACCTGTCCTATCTCGAGGAGCTCCTGCGCGCCGGATCCACCCTGGGCATGGACCGCTTCGGTGTCGACGCGTACTGCCCCACCGAGAAGCGTGTCGACACCATCGCCCGGCTGTGCGAGGCCGGCTGGACCGAACGCCTCGTCCTCTCCCACGACGCCGGGTGCCACATGGACTGGTTCGACGACGACTTCCTGCGCCAGGCCCAACCCAACTGGAACTTCATGCACATCAGCCGCGACGTCCTGCCCATGATGCGCAGGCGCGGCATCTCGGAGGACCAGATCCGTTCCATGATGGTCGGCGCTCCCCGCCGGATTCTGGATCACGGACCGGGGTACTGATCGCGGCGTCGGTCCGGTCGACGGGATGCGCCATCGGCTCAGCGGCTTCGGGCATCCTTTTTAGGTGAGCGACCACATCTGGGTATGGCGGGCGCCACCGGGCTGGCCCGTGCCGCCGCAGGGCTGGTCACCTCCCCCCCGGTGGCAGCCCCCGCCCGAATGGCCCGCCCCTCCCCCCGACTGGCAGTACTGGATGGCGGTCCCCGCCCCCGTCGGCGGTGCCGGTGCCGCCGGGCTGGCGGTGCTACCCCCCACGGCGGTGACGATCCGGGTGGACGAGCCCAGTCGTTGGAGTCTCGTCTGGGAGACGCGCTTCGTCATGGTCGCCTTCCTGATCCCCGGCGTCAGCACCGCGCTCGTGATCCTGGTGCGCCACATCCAGGGCATCAACGACACCAGCATCCTCAACAGCGTCGTTCCCGGTCACCCGGTCAGCAACCTCATCCTCGGGATCCTGACCTACTTCAGCGTGGCCGCCGTGGTGCCGCTCGTTCTTCTGCTGCTCGCCCGCACCGGGCAGAAGCCGTCTTCGATCGGTATCGGCGTCCCCCGGTGGAGAGCGGACATATGGCCGGGCCTCGGATTGGCGGGAGCGGCCTGGCTGGCGGAATACGTCCTGATCGTCTTCGCCGTGGTTCTGTTCGGGCAACATTCGAGTCTCTTCAACAACGCCTCTGTCGGTCACGTCCCGGCGTACTACGTCATCTACGCGTTGACCACGTCGATCACGACGGCGGTGGCCGAGGAAGTGATCGTGAACGGCTACCTCATCACCAGGCTGGAGCAATTCGGGTGGACCCAGCAGAGCGCCCTCGTCCTCAGTCTCAGCCTCCGCACCAGCTACCACGTCTACTACGGGCTCGGGTTCCTCCTGACCGTGCCCTTCGGCTACTTCGTGACACGGTCGTTCCAGAAACACCACCGTCTCAACCGGGCCATCGCCGCCCACTTCATCTTCGACGCCGTGATCTTGGTGATCGCCGTGCTCCATCCCTGAGCGTCATCCCATCAAACTGCCTCAGAGGTGGCGGGTGACGCGGGCGATGATCCACAGCACGAACACGACGGCGGCCAAAGCACCCGTGATGACACTGCCCACCCGGCGCCACCCGCGGGGGCGACGGTGGGCGTCGGTCCGGCGGGCCACGCCCCGGGCGAACTGGCCGACGCCGACCATGCGCACCGCCTGCGGTCGGCCACCGCTCTGCAGGCGCCGGCCGCCCGTGGAGCGCACCGGTGGCAGGCGTCGCGATGCGGCCCGGCGCTGGCGCTCCTTGCGCCGGTGTTGGCGGCGCTCGCGAGCCGTGGTCACCGACTCAGCTTTCCACGGCCCCCGCTCACCGGGACTCGGGGCCCGGCGTCAGAAGTAGCCGGCCATGAGCTCGTGGGACCACGTCGGCTGGCGCACCGTCTGGCGCGGCGCGAATTCCGTCATGTACGGCTTGATGTCGAGAACCGGCGTCCCGTCGATAGCGTCGAGAGCGCGCACCTCGAGGGTGTCGCCCCGGACGGCGACCAGTTCGCAGGTGCACAACCCGAGCCGGTTGGGACGGTCCTTGGCCCGTTGGGCGAAGATGCCCACTTCGGGCCACTCCGGATTCCCCCGCGGTCGGCGTGAGCCCGTGTGCACCACGGCCGGGTCGACCCCATGGAACACGAAGATCACCTCGATGTAGCTGAACTCCGCCAACCCCACGAGCGACCGGGCGTCGAACGGCGGGACCACGGTGATGGTGGCGGCCACATCGCCCCAGTCGTCGTCGAGCGGCGCCCGGCGGCTGGATCGCACGACGCCGATCGGTCGCACGCTGAAGGCCTGATCCCCGGTCGTGGTCATAGGTGAGTCTCACACCACCGGCGCCGACGTCCGAGGGGGACCGCCCCGTGGGGGTCCGTGGGCCAACCTTCGTGGTTATAACAGCACTCAGAGTAGGATTGACGGGGGATGCAGAGCGGGGGTCCGGGAGACTCGGATCGCGCCCAGTGGGGTCGGGGGGCCGGAGATGCGCCGATTGGCGGTAGTGGCGACGATCCTGCTGGCGACGACACTGGCGGGCGGAGCCTCGGCGTCGCCCACCCCGGCGAAGCTGGCGGCACCGGCGCCGGAGGTCAAGGCCAGCAGTGTGTGGACGATCGAGCTCGCCGGGGCCGGCTGCGAGAGCGATTCGTTCGGCCCCCGTCACGCCTTCGTGGCCATCCCCGACACCAGCCGGGACCGGGGCCGGTACCGAGGAACCAAGAAGCTCACCATGACCTGGACGGCCGGCTCGGCCTCAGGTGACGTCTTCAAGGGCAAGTGGCAGAAGGCAGCCGGGGACTACGTGGGCACCTACTCGAGCGCCGGCCAGAGCGATGCGGCCACCCTCGTGCCCGTGTCCGTCGCCGGCTGTGCCGTCGTCACCACGGCGCCCGGGAGCGGCTCCATCGTCTTCGGCTCGGCCGACGCCGACACCGCCACCGTGACCGGCCAAGACGAGATCCCTCCGACCGGTGCTGTCCATTTCTACGTGTGCCCGGGCGACACCACACCGTGCGGCGCCACCTCGCCCGGGGTGATCGACCTCGGCACCGTCGCCGTGTCCGGCGCCGGTTCCGTCGCCACCGCCACCAGTCCCTCTTTCATACCTTCGGCCACCGGTGTCTACTGCTTCGACGGTGTCTACTCCGGTGACGGCCACTACCCGGCGTCCTCGGACGGGCTTGTGCCCGAGGAGTGCTTCACCGTCGGCCCCGACACCCCGGGAGTCACGACCAAAGCAACGAGTGGCTCCATCGTCATCGGTTCCGGCGACACCGACACCGCCACGGTGACGGGCCAAGGCGGCTTCACTCCGACCGGCAGTGTCCACTTCTACGTGTGCCCGGGGAACACCGATCCGTGCACNNACTGCTTCTTGGGCGTCTACTCCGGCGACGGCAATTACGCCTCGTCCTCCGACGCGTCGACCACCGACGAGTGCTTCACCGTCGGCTCGGGCACAGCGCCCGGTCCCACCATCGGACTCGTGGCCCTGAACAAGGACGGGCCGCACGAGGTCCTGGCCGGCGGCTCGGGACAGTTCGTCGTGGCCGGGGATATCTTCCTCAACACGGCGGTGACGAACCAGCCGTGGACCGGCACCTACGAGGACCCCACGACGATGGACACTTGGGCATGGGATGACGCCATCGACGCCAAGACCAGCAGCAACCTTTATGTCTACGGCACGATTCACAGCAACAACGGCACGGACAACGGTAATCCCCTATGGCCCCTGGACACCTGCTTCTCGCCATCGGTTTTCGGAGACGGCAATCCTTTAAGTTCGTCCCAACAGCAGTACCAGAGCGGTGACCCGAACGCCCCGGGAAGCCAGTTGCCCTCTCAACAGATGTCCTGTTCGGAAGAGGGCCAATCGGTGACCATCGACTACGACAACATCGACCCCACCGTGGCGCAGATCAACGACCCACTGCAGGCGACAGACGCGCCCCCGAGCCCGCTGAGCGGCACCACAGACATCGCCTGCCCGGGATCGGCCGGCACGCAGGTCTACACCAGCGCCCCGGCGGCCGTCGGCGGTCTGGTGACGCTGACGCCGGGCGAATACCAGGACCCCGTCGAGCTGACCGCAAACGCCACCTTCGCCGACTGCCCCAACGGGTACCCGGGCATCTACCGCTTCGACCAGGGCCTGTGGATCAACCCGGGACCGGGCGACACCGTGACGGGATCCAACGTCGTGATCGCCACCGAGGCGCCGTACCCGGTGGCGGGCAACGTCCCGGGCTCGGGTTCAGGAGCGGCCTTCGTGGCCAGCGGCGCCGGCAACGGCGCGCCGTGCCTGCCGTCGACCACGCTGACCAGTGCAGGGAGCGGGCACGGCACCCCGGAAGCCGAGACCTCAACTTCAGCATGCGGCGGCACCAACCCGACGACATACGGAGTCATCGCTTACGTCGACTCGATATTGAGACCCGACCCCTCGATGAGCGGAACGGGAAGCAACCTCTCGCTCATCGTGGGAGGCGCGTCAGGCTCCACCGTGACCCTGACCGGTCCGACCACCGGGGTCTACGGGAACGCCGACGGCAAGCCGGGCCTCGTTCTCTACCAGGACCCGGGCACACAGGCCAACTACGGCTTCGACGCCGAGGCCGGTGACGCGGCCACCATCGCCATCAACGGTGTCGTCTACAACGCGTCGTTGGCGAACTACGGGGCGAACGCCCCCATGGACTACTGGGACGGAATCGGCGGTGGCATCCCCTTCTACGCCGGCGGCACGCTCCAGACCGGCTACGGGACCGGATGGTCCGACGGACCGGTGCCGTCCGGTGGCTCGGTGACTCTCGACGGCACGGCCATCGTCGACGACTTCAACACCGACGGGGCCACCGGCATCACCATTCTGGGGGCGCCGTACACCCTGCCCGGCACCCAGTCCTCTGTCGCCCGACGGATGCTGCAACGTCACAAGCGGTCAAAGATCTCTGTCTCGCGTGGACGAAAGCAACGCGTGTCGACTTCGCTCCCGTGGGCACCTTGACGGGGGCTATGACTACGGGGACTTGAGATGGGACCGATCCGGTGGAACGCTGCCAGCGGTCCTCCGAACGAAAGGTCCTTCCATGCAGATCCCTGGTTCGCACGTCCTCGTCACCGGCGCCTCGTCGGGGATCGGCGCCGCCTTGGCCCGCCAACTGGCCGAGCGGGGAGCCACGGTGGGCATCGTGGCCCGCCGCCAGGAGCGGCTGGCCGAGGTCCTGAGCCACTGTCAAAGATCGGCTCCCGGTTCCCGGATGTGGGTGGCCGACCTCGGTGATCTGGAGCGCGCCGGCGGTGTGGCTCTGGAAGCGTGGGACGCCTTCGGTCACCTCGACTGCATCGTCAACAACGCCGGGATCCCCATGCGCCGCCACACGACCAAGTTGGACGTGGCCACCTTGGAGTTGGTGATGCGCATCAACTTCCTGGCACCGGCGCATATGACCCTGACGCTTCTCCCGCTCATGCGCGAGCGCGGTGAGGGCATGATCGTGAACGTGTCGAGCGTCGCCGGTCGGCTCGGCAATGCCAACGAGGCGGCCTACTCGGCCAGCAAGTTCGCCCTCTGCGGATGGAGCGAAGCCATCGCCGTCGATCTGTGGGACAGCGGCATCGTCGTCCGGTTGGTCAACCCCGGGCCCATCGACACCGAGATCTGGGACCTCCCCGACAATGACGATCCCATTTATTCGGGACCGAAGATCTCCGCCGACGAGATGGCGCAGGGAATCGTCTCGGCCATGGAGAGTGACAGCTTCGAGCACTACGTCCCCGATATGAAGGCCATCGTGGAGTCCAAGACCTCCAATCCCGATCCCTTCATCGAAGGAATGGCGGCCATGCTGCGTTCAGCGACCTCCTGATCGGAGCCCGCGTCGGCCTAGCCCGGCGGCCGGTGGCCGGTGGCCGGTGAATGTTGAAAGGATCGGCGAGGTGCCGGCCATCGTGAGTTCGTCGCCGCCGATCGAACTACGGCCGGGCATAGGCGTAGATGGGCATGCCGTTGTAACTCTCGGAGTCACCGGGCAAGAAGGGTCCGTTGACCGTGACGGCCAGGCGCCCGTTGGGTTCGGGGCCCGAATCGCCGTCGATGGTGGTGATGGCTCCGTCCGGCCACACTTCGGCCACCATGGCCATATGCGGTGAGCTGGCCACGCTCTGAGGACCGGTGCCGTACAGGACGAGGTCGCCCGGGGCGGGCACCGACAGCGGCGAGAGCACCAGATGCTGCCCGACGGCCCAGTCGTAGACGGAACCGACGAACCCGTAGCGGGGGATGCCGATGCCGATCTGATTCCATGCCCAGGTGGCGAACAGAGCGCACCACTCTTCGCACGGGCCGTAAGGGTTACAGAAGGCCCCCTGACTGCTGTCGGGATCGGGACCGATCTGACTGGCGGCGATCTGCACCGCGCTCTGCCCACCGGGCCCGTTGGCCGCATGGACCGGAGAGCTGAACGAGGTGGAAATGGAGTCAGGTTCGAGCAACCAGTATCCCTGGCCGTTGGGCGTGACGGCCATGGCGGCGGTGGGCGGGAAGGGCGGATTGTTCGGAGAGGGGCCGTAGGACACGGCGTCGCCGAAGGTGAGAACGGCGGACGTGGCCGCCACCATCCAGTAGCCCTTCCCGCTCGCAGTGGGGGCGATGCCCATCACCGAGGTGCCGATGTTCTCGTCGGCGGCCGAGCCGTGGAACCCGGCGTCGCCAAAGGCGAACACTCCCCCGTCGGCCGCCACCAACCAGTAGCCGTTACCGCTCGGGGTGGCCGCCATGCCGACCACCGGTTCATCCAGATGCTTCCCACCCATCGAGCCGTAGAACCCGGCGTCGCCGAAGGCGAACACTCCCCCGTCGGCCGCCACCAACCAGTAGCCGTTGCCGCTCGGGGTGGCGGCCATCCCCACCACCGGCTGCGCCAGCGGCCTGCCACCCATGGAGCCGTGGAACCCGGCATCGCCGAAGCTGAACACCCCGCCGTCGGACGCCACCATCCAGTAGCCGTGCCTGGTGGGCGTGGCGGCCATGCCGACGATCGGCGCGTTGAGGTGCAGGCCCCCCATGGACCCGTAGAAGTCGGCCTGGACCCCGGGCGGGGC
>PKWD01000434.1:7441-8321 GCA_003131945.1 Acidimicrobiaceae bacterium | reverse complement strand
CACGACCCCCGTGCGGGATTGCTTGATATGCGGGTAATCCACGACTTGGGCCAGGCACCGTCCTTTGATGGTGCTTCGCCCTTCGGAAGGAGCCCGTCACATGTGGACCCCACGCCTGGATTTGTCCAGGTCTGCTTCGGGGGAGGTGTCGGTTCGCGTTGGCCATGAGCTGGTCGACGAGTACCTCCACTTCCTCGCCGGAAGGGCCCGACCGAACTCGTTGGTGGCCGCCGGCTCCGACCTGAACCTCTTCTTCGCTTGGTCGCGTCTGGAGCCGAAGGACGTCGCCACCAAGGACGTGATCGGCTTCGTCGCCGCCCAACGAACACCTCGAGTGACATCGAAGATCGTGCGCATCAGCGACGGTTCCTCGGGACTGTCGTCGAGAACAGTGGCCCGGCGACTGTCGAGCATCTCCGGTCTCTACTCCTATCTCCTGGCCCGCGGCGACTGTGGGGTGGCCACCAACCCGGTGCCCCGCGGGCTCGCCACCAGACGGGCACGTCGCAACGGTGGCCGGGGCGTGCCACTCGTGCGCACGCCCCGGCTTCTGCCCCGGATCCTCGAACCGGGCGAGGTCGACCGGTTGATGGCGGCGCTCAGAACCACACGGGACCGGGCCATGGTCGAGGCCATGGTGTTCGGAGGACTCCGGCGCTGTGAGGTCCTCGACCTCGAGATGGGCGACCTGCGTGTCGGTGAGCGCAAGGTGTTCATCTCCAAGGGCAAGGGCGGACACCAACGCCTCATCCCGATGTCGTGGCGCTTCTTCACGAGCGTGCCCCGCTATCTGGACACCGAGAGACCAGCCGACGCCGTCACCGATGCCGTGTTCGTCGTGCTGAAGGGACAGCACCGGGGCCAGGCCCTGTCGGCGGCC
>PKWD01000434.1:0-7400 GCA_003131945.1 Acidimicrobiaceae bacterium | reverse complement strand
GGATCTACCTGCACCTGGCCGACGACTGGTTGGCCGACGAGTACCGCCGAGCCTCGGAGTCCATCGACGCCCAGAGCCTCCCGGTGGCCACGTGAGGGCGGTCCACGCTGTCGCCGCCACGTCGCTCGATGACACCATCGACGCCTATTTGGCCCAGGTGGCTGTGTCGTTCCGGCCCACCAGCGTGGTGAGCGCCACCGGCATCCTCCGGCGCTTCGCTTCCCACGTGGCGCAGTCGCATCCCGAGGTCACCGGCGCCGTCGACATCGGCCGACCCCAGATCGAGACGTACAAGATCTGGCTGGCGGCCAGACCCGGGAGCAAGGGCCGACTGGCGTCGGTCAACACCATCTGTGCCTCGCTGTCGACGGTGCGGATGTTCTTCGAGCGCATCATCGAGTGGGGCTGGACCGACGCCCCTCCCCNNGATCGTGCCGACCTTCCTCGAGCGGATCATCGAGTGGGGCTATGACGATGTCCCGTTGCGGGTGCCTATCTACCCGAGCGACTTCCCCCAACTCGACGAACCGCTGCCCAAGTTCTTGGACGACCCCACCTTCGCTCTGTTCATGCGAGCGGCCCGGGCCGAGACGCGGCCACTGCTGCGTCTGGCGATCGAGCTGTTGGCCCGCACGGGCATGCGGGTGGGCGAGCTGTGCACCTTGGAGGTCGACGCCATGGTGCTGATCGGCGAGATCCACTGGCTGCGCATCCCGATCGGCAAGTTGCACAACGACCGCTACATCCCGCTGCACCCGCAACTGGTCGACATGCTGGTGGAGTGGACAGAGGATCCCGACGCCGGTGTCGGTGGGCTGTTGCTCACCAACGACGGCAGACCCCTCAGCCGACACGCCGTGGCTCGGATGTTGAACCGCATCACCAAGGCCGCCGGCATCGCCCACGTCCATCCCCATCAGCTGCGCCACACCTTTGCCACCCNNACCCAGGCCATCAACCGGGGCATGAGCCTCGAGGCCATCGCGGCCATGCTCGGACACCGTTCGATGGACATGACCATGGTCTACGCCCGCATCGCAGATCGGACCGTGGCCGACGAGTACTTCGCCGTGACCGAGAAAGTCGAGGCTCTCTACGGCCAGGCTCAGGCCCTCCCGGCCGACGCCGAGGGACCGGCCATGAAGCGGCTTCGCAAGGAGCACCACCGCATGCTCGGCAACGGCATGTGCACCCGACCGGTTGAACTCGACTGTGCCTTTGAGACCATCTGCGAGGGTTGCACCTACTTCGCCACCAGCATCGAGTTCCGGCCCACCCTCCGACGTCAGCTGGCCGACGCCAAGAAGAAAGGACAGACCGGACGCCAGAAGCTCTACAGCGGCCTCATCGACAGCGTCAGCGCCAACGAGAAGAAAAACCGCAGCAACCCTTGACAGCGATTACCCGCATAGTGCCGGTGATGCTCGGGGTCTGACCAGACTCTGGCGACCCGACCCACGCGCAAATGCTCGGCGGCGGCGATCTCGGGCGGGTCACCCGTTAGTCGGGCCTGGTTGTACTCCTCCGGCACATCCACCTAACCTCATGTCGGTCAGTTTGCGGCGCCCGGGATCAGTGCCGGGTGGCTTCCGGACTGAAAGACTTCCCAGGGTGCCCTCGATCACTGGACGCATGGAAGTCAATCTCACTGTTAGCGACCCAGAGGGCAGCGCTGCGTGGTACGCCGAGCTCTTCGGAATGCAGGAAACCTACGACTTCACTTCGGCTAACGGTGCCATGCGCTACATCTGTCTCGTCGAGCCTCGCAGTGAGTTCGTTCTATGCCTCGTCGGCCATTCAACGAATCAGGGCGAACCATTCAGCGAGTTTCGAACAGGCCTCGACCATCTTGAGTTCCTCGTTGCTAGTCAGAACGAATTACAGCAATGGGCGAAACGGCTGGATGAGCTCGGGATCGCACACTCCGGTGTCAAAGAGCTGTCCTATACGCAGAATGCCATGATCACGTTTCGCGATCCTGACAAAATCCAACTTGAGTTCTTCTGGCGGGCGCCTTCGGATCGGGTGAGTGACTCCTGATTGCTATGTGACGTAAGGGGAAACCCTGAAGTTGTTCGGAACAGACGAGCAGAAGCGTGCGATTCCTACCGCGCGTCGCCAAGGACGAGATCGGCGCCTTCCTCCTCACCGAACCTGATGTTGGTAGCGATCCGGCCCGCATGAGCGCGACGGCAACGCCCGCCGACGACGGCTCGGCCTTCGTCCTCAACGGCACCAAGCTCTGGACCACAAATGGAGTCATCGCGGACCTGCTCGTGGTGATGGCAGTGGTCCCGTCGTCCGAGCACCACCGCGGTGGGATCACGGCGTTTGTCGTCGAAGCTCACAGTCCGGGCATCACGGTCTCGCACCGGAACCAATTCATGGGCCTGCGTGGGATCGAGAACGGTGTGACCCGCTTCGAGGACGTACGTGTGCCCGCGGAGAACGTCATCGCTGGGGAGGGTCGTGGGCTGCGGGTAGCGCTCTCGACGCTCAATACCGGCCGCCTCTCACTCCCCGCCACGTGCGCGGCGTCGGCCAAGCTCTCACTGAAGATCGCTCGGGAATGGTCCAATGAGCGCGTGCAGTGGGGAATGCCGATCGGCAAGCACGAGGCTGTCGCCCACAAGCTTGCCTTCATCGCCGGCCTCACCTTCGCCATGGAGTCAGTGGTCGAGTTGTCAAGCTCCCTCGCCGACGAAGCGCGCAACGACATTCGTATCGAGGCGGCCCTGGCCAAGCTCTACTGCTCGGAGATGGCATGGCTGGTGGCCGACGAAACGGTCCAGATCCGTGGCGGTCGCGGGTTTGAGACAGCCGAGTCCCTCCGGACGCGCTGTGAACGAGCGATTCCTGCCGAACAGATCTTGCGGGACCTGCGTATCGGACGGATCTTCGAAGGATCCACGGAGATCATGAAGCTGCTGATTGCTCGGGAGGCGGTCGACGAGCACTTGAAGGTGGCCGGCGAGTTGATCGACCCCGATGTGCAGCCCTCGCAGAAGGTAAGGAGCGCGGCACGGGCGGCCGGCTTCTACGGCAAGTGGCTCCCCCACTTGGTAGGGGGGCCCGGGCAGCGGCCCGGTAGCTACGCCGAGTTTGGGAAAGTGCTGGCGCCCCACTTGCGCTTTGTCGAGCGTTCAAGTCGCCGGCTTGCCCGCTCCACCTTTTACGGCATGTCGCGCTGGCAAGGACGGCTCGAGCGTAAGCAAGGGTTCCTCGGCAGGATGGTAGACATCGGGGCCGAGCTCTACGCCATGAGCGCCGCTTGTGTCAGGGCAAAGACGCTGTTGGACGATGCAGCGGCGAAGGATAAAGGGGCACTGGAACTGGCAGATCTCTTCTGCCGTTCGGCGCAGCGGAGGGTGGAGCGACACTTCCACGACCTCTGGCACAACGACGACGCTCAGAACTACGAGGCGGCCCTGCGCATCCTCGAAGGTCACTACTTATGGGCAGAGGAAGGGGTGCTCGACCCGTCCCTGCTGGCCCCGGCGGTGGATTCACCCGTAGCAACAGCAGCCCAGAGTTGACGCCTCCGTCGGTCCCGGTGCCCGGATCCCGCGACATCGGCACCGCCGGTGGCTGCCGAAGCCCTCGTCCAAGAGGCTGACCCGGCTGGGCCGGGGCACTTCGGGCCAGATGCTGGTCGCCCAGTCCAGCCCCTGCGCCCGCGCGCAAGTGCCGGTGATGCGCTACTTCCCGCTGGTCGGTTGGTGATTAGAGCCGCCCTATTTGCTTGGCGGCGGCGATCCCCGGTGGGTCGCCGTTAGGCCCCGTTAGGCCCGGTCACCAACTGCCTGCGCGACCCACAGTTCGTCGTGCCGGTCACCGACGTTGCCCGAGGTCGGCTGGTTACCCAGCCGTCTCGATAGCCGGGCGCACCGGGCGGGCCAGCGCGTCGGGTGAGGTGTCGACCTCGTCGAGGACGGTGTCCCCGGCCAGCACGGCTGCCTTCCACCGCTGATGTTGGTCGTCCCGCGCCACGAACTCGGGCATCACCTCGCCGGCGAACAGCTCGAGGCTGGAGCAGATGTCCTCATGCGTGTTGCGGCCGGCTTGGTTGATGAGGACGACCTGATCGACGTGCGAGGCCTCGAACTTGCGGAGCTTGGTCCGGATCGTCTCGGGCGAGCCGATGAGTCCGCCGGCGTGCATGTTCTCGAACTGCGGCGTGCGCCGGAACGACTGGTACTCCTCCCACAGGTTCTCGGCCGTCCCTGGCTCGCCGGGCACGTGGGTGGCGTAGTAGCGCAGGGCGAAGGCGAAGAACGTCCAGCCGTCAGCCTTGACGTTGGCCTCCTCGTCGGTTGGGCAGCACATGAAGCCGCCTACCCNNGGTTGGTGGCATAGTCCGCCAGCTTCTCCTGCCGCTTGGTGAAAGCGTTGTAGTAAGTGCTCACCCAGGCGTGGGCCTCCTCGGCGCTGACGAATTGGAAGCTGAGCGCGCCCATCCCCCGCTGCCCGCAGTACTCGATCGTGTCACGCCGCGAGCAGGCGATCCACAAGGGCGGGTGCGGCTTCTGCATAGGCTTCGGGATGACGTTGCGTGGCGGCAAGTCGAAGTACTTTCCGTGGTGCTCGGTGCGGCCCTCACTGAACATCGGGATGATGGCACGTACCGCCTCCTCCCACACCTCGCGCTTGTCGCGGAATCGGCGGCCGAACGGGTGCAGCTCGGTGGTGCTCGATGCCTCCCCCATGCCGAACTCGACCCGGCCGTGGCTTAGGAGGTCGAGAGTCGAGACCCGCTCGGCCACCCGGGCGGGGTGATTGGTCGTCAGCTGGATGATGCCGTGTCCCAGGCGGATGTTTTGAGTGCGCTGGCTGGCAGCGCCGAGAAAGACCTCTGGGGCCGAGGAGTGCGAGTACTCCTCGAGGAAGTGGTGCTCTACCTCCCACGCGTAGTGGTAGCCGAGGCGGTCGGCCAACTCGATCTGGTCGAGCGACTGATGGAGCAGCCGGTACTCGCTGTCCTTGTCCCACGGCCGGGGCAGCTGGTGCTCGTAGAAGATCCCGAACCTCATGCCGGTTACCGTACCGTCGATCATGGGTGCCGTGCTGATCTCAGGTCGTCTGGAGATTCTGATCCGCCGCGGAACAGTCGGAGACTACCGGTGACTCCCGCCACCGCGGACCGGCTGTCACACACCAACGGCACCAAAGGAAACCAACGGCGTCACCTATGACTAGACGGCAGCCCCTTACCCAGATATTGACCTTGCATTTTGCCAACTGCCCGGCGCCAACCTGTCCGACGCCATCGTGGTCGGCGCCAACCTGACCAACGGCTACTTGTACGGCGCCCGATCACTGGCACTGGTCAGTCACAACAGCAGCACTCCCCAGTCGCGCAATCGGCAGACGCAGGCGCGGTGGAACCATCCTTGCTCGAGTTCGGATCGATCCCGTCACCGCAGGGGTCAAAAGCAGGGCCGCCCAGTGTTCGTCCCCGTCGCGGCCGTTCCCTGATAGTCGAAATAGCTCCCATGCCCCTGGAACGCCTTTGAGCTCGTGCGCGCCGAGCGGTTCGAGAGCCGCCACCTGACCGGTGAGGGCGGCCGCAACGGATGCCATCACCACGATCTGACCGGAATCAGCCGCTGGTCGGCGGCGACTGGCCGGACGGACGCTGTCAGTGCCGCCGAACTACGACCCTGTTACCGAGAGGCCGAACATGTCAATACAGCGATCCAATCCTTCAATTTCGATGTCGTCCCTGCGGAGTGACACCCAGACGGCGCGTTCCAATTTCATTTTGATAACCCGGTCCCGTTGACCACGCCGAAAGACGAGTTCGTCGCCATTCTCTTCGTAGCCCAACGATCGACAAGTGGCAAGAGACGCTTCATTGTCGTGGAATGCACCACTATGTGCCTCGACAGCACCGAGCCCGGCAAAAGCGAGATGGAGCATGGCTGCCCGCATCTCCCTGCCAAGACCTTGACCTTGGTACTCAAGACCGAGCCACGATCCAGTGTTGACCGTTCGCAGTACCGAGAAGTTCTTCGCAACCAAGTCCTGAACACCGACGAGAATGCCGTCAACCACTACCGCCCCGTTGAAGCACCAGTCATCCGGACTCCAGTTGGCCCGTCTCGACCACCACCACTGGAGTGAATCCCTGTGGCGCTGAGGCGGTGGGGTATCGGTGAAAGGGTTCAAGAAGGGTGTCGTCGCTGGATCATGGATTCCACGATCGATCACGTCGATCAACCGAATGTGGTCCTCGTCCGTGGGTAGACGGATCTCCAGACGGGGTGTGCGGACCCGAAGGTCGAAGAGCGGCCAATACGAGTTCCCCATCCAGATCAGCCTGCCATAAAGGGTCGCTCCGGCGCCCTGTTTAGGTGTCCGAACTGCCGCCCACCGTTCGTCGCCTCGCTCGCTTTGGCCGCGAATCGAGCGACCTGATCACCCCGCCCGATATCACGCGTCCATACTCTTCGGCTGTCGCCGAGTAGACCATCCGGAACTGCCGGATCCAGTCGAGGCTCGAGGACTGGCTGTTGACTTTGCCCACACTGTATCGCTCCGGCTCGTTCGTTTCCGGTGGTCTGCTTCACGCTCCGGAGATCTGTCCAGTCACCAAACCGTTCCGGCAAAGTAGTTGGCGTTGCCGTAGACATCGGATCGAGTGAAGGGAGGAGCTGTCGATGTCGTTAGTATTCGCAGCGGGCTCCCGTCCGACAGCATGATCTTCA
Organism: Acidimicrobiaceae bacterium; assembly: GCA_003131945.1. The sequence continues at coordinate 693 of PKWD01000434.1, read as the reverse complement.
TCGATAGGCGGGGGCGCCCTGTCGTCAGGGAGGGCCTCCTATGTCCATATCTGTCCGAAGCATCACCATTGACTGTGCCGACCCCTACCGCCTCGCGTTGTGGTGGTGCCAGGTGCTCGGCGTTCCACCCAGCGCCGACGATCATCCGGGCGATCCGGAGGCGATGTGCCTGCTGGGAGAAGGTAAGCCTCGCTTGTTGTTCGAGAGGGTTCCGGAAGGAAGGTCGGGGAAGAATCGTGTGCACATTGACCTCCTGGAGGGGAGGCGACGCGACGAGGAGGTCGACCGCATTGTGCAGCTGGGCGCGAGCTTCGTGGCTGACCATCTTCGGCCGGACGGCGCCGGATGGGTCGTTCTCGCCGATCCTGAGGGGAACGAGTTCTGCGTCGAACGCGGCGCCGAAGAGGGTTAGCTCTATGGAGGGACCCGGCCATCACCTCATCAAAGGGGTGATGGCCGGTGTTACTGCGGCAAGCCCCGGTCNNGCTCGCTAGCTGGCTCTGATCTGAACAATCCGAGCGAGCAGCACGGATCTGAACTCAGAGGACAAACCACTGATTCAGCGCGGCGCGGCTCGTACCGCATGCCGCTCGATAATGACACCAAGCGGCGCACGGTGGTTTCCACCTCCCCGGGCGAAAATGCCGGTGGTCGGGTGGGCCGGCCGGAGGACCCGGCCGACGCAGCCATCCG
>PKWD01000444.1 GCA_003131945.1 Acidimicrobiaceae bacterium | reverse complement strand
CGCGAGCAGAGCGGGATCTGGTCGACGGCCTCGGGTGTGCTCGCCGCCTACCGCAGCGAGGCGGCCCTGGCCACCACGGTCGCCCCTGACTTCGATCCCCGGAGCTTCTGCGACTCGTCGGCCACGCTCTATATATGCGCCACGGGCCGGCACCAGGCCCTGGCCGCACCGCTCGTCGTCGGGCTGCTCACCGACATCCGGGCCGCCGCCTACGCCCGGGCCGCCGACGACCTGTCCGGCCACCTCTCCAGCCGGGGGGCAGGCCGGGCCTCGGAGCGGCCACCGGTGGTGCTCGCCCTCGACGAGGTGGCAAACATCGCACCGGTACCGGACCTGCCGGCCATGGTGAGCGAGGGGGGCAGCCAGGGAGTGGTCACGCTGGCGTGCCTGCAGGACCTGTCCCAGGCACGGGGGCGGTGGGGGGCGGCGGCCGAGGGATTCCTCTCTCTATTCGGGACGACGGTGGTGCTGCCGGGCATCGGGGACGTGGCCACGCTCGAGGCCCTCTCGACGCTGGCCGGAGAAGAAGAGGTGTCGACGCGGTCACTGAGCACGCCGGTGACGGCCCCGGGCAGCGGGGTGGCCCGGGCGGTGGTGGAGCGGATGCTGCGGGGCCCGGGATGGAGGGGGTCGGAGCCGGTGCCCTCGGTGACGACATCGACAGTGCTGCGACGGCGGCTCCCGGCCGATGTGGTGGGGCGGGGGGAGCCGGGGATGGCGCTGGTGGTGAACGAGCGCAACGACATGGGGTGGGTGAAGCTGACCCCGTGGTTCGACCACGAGCCATGGCGGACGGCGGCCCTCGGACACGAGCGCGAGCTGACGGGCCCCACCGGACCCCAACGACAGCAGCAGCGACCGACGGACCGACAACTCGGCCGTGAGCTGGGGAGATAAGAACGACGGTCGATCTTCGAGGCCCCCTGGCCAATCGAACATACGTTCGCTAGTCTCGGATCGTGACCCCGGTCGATGTCTCTCTCGCCTCCCGGGCCCGGCCGGTGTCGGCCAGCCGGGACCAGCTCTTGCCGCTACTCCCGGACCTCGTCGCCCTGCTGCCCGGAGGCGGATTGCAAAGGGGAGCCGTCATCACGGTGGACAGCGGCGATGGCAGGGCCGGCGGCCCAGACGGCGGGGGGGCCAGGAGATCCGGGGGCGGGGCCGGCACACTGGCTTTCGCCCTCCTCGCCGCCGCCTCGACCGCCGGGTCATGGTGCGCGGCGGTGGGGACGGGAGACCCCGGGATCCTGGCCATCGCCGAGCTGGGGGTGGATCTCGACCACCTGGCCCTCGTCCCGTGGCCGGGGTCGGCATGGCCGGAAGCCACGGCCGCCGTGCTCGACGACATGGACGTCGTGCTCGTGTGCCCCCCTGGTCGGGTGCGGCCGGGGGTGGCGCGGCGGCTGGTGGCCCGGGCCCGGCAGCGGCGGGCCGTGCTGGTGGTCCAGGCCGGGCCGGGGACGTGGCCCGAAGGGCCCGATGTCCGTCTGACGGTGGAGGGCGGGGTGTGGGAGGGAGTGGACAGGGGCCACGGCCACCTCCGGGGCCGGCATGTCGAGGTGGTGACCTCGGGACGGCGCGCCGCGGCCAGGGGGATGCGGACGGGGCTGTGGCTGCCGGCGGCATCGGGTGCCGTGGCGGCAGGGTGAAGGGGGGGCCGTGCAGCGGGTACTCGTGGTGTGGTGCCCGGACCTCCTGGAGGAGCAGGAAAAGGGGCGGGAGGCCCGGGCTCTCGGGCGGGTGACGGGAGCGGTGGGGCGGTTCTCGCCCGGTGTCGAGGTGGTGCGGAACGGGGNNTCGTCGGGGTGGTACGGAGCGGGGTGTGCGCCGTGGGCACCCGGGGCCCGTCGCGCTACTTCGGGGGTGACGAGCGGTTCGCCCGCCTGGTGGCCGACGCCGTGAGAACCGTGGATGGCGTTGCTGGCGGTGCAGGAGTGACAGTCGGTGCGGGAGTGACAGCCGGTGTGGGAGTGCCGGCCGGTGTGGGAGTGGCCGACGGGCTGTTCGCTGCCGTGCTGGCGGCCCGGTGCCCGGGAACGGACCCGGTGGTGGTGGCGCCGGGAGGAACCCCTGCCTTTCTGGCCCCCTGGCCGTTGACAACGCTGGGGCGACCGGAGCTGGCCGACCTCCTGGATCGGCTGGGGATCCACACGCTGGGGCGGTTCGCCGCCCTCCCGGACCGACATGTGCTGGCCCGGTTCGGGGTCGACGGGGTCGCCTGCCACCGGGTGGCCCAGGGGGTGGAGGGCGAATTACCCGGTTTCCGCCTCACCCCCCGGCGGGGGGTGCCTCTCAAAGAGGAGAGGGTCGGGGGGACCCCGAGCCGGCAACCCGAATTCTGGGGCGGCGAGGCGGGGGCGACGGCCCGGGCGGCCCGGGCCCTGGCCCGGGTCGAGCAACTGCTCGGCCCCGAGGCGGTGGTCATCGGCCGGCTCCAGGGGGGGCGGGGGCCGGCCGAGCGAGCCCGGGTCGTCCCTTGGTCCGGTGGTCGGGGAGCCGACGCGGGGGCCATCGGGGGAGGACGTCGGCGGCGGCGGGGGCCGGGAACCCCGGGCGACCCGCCGTGGCCGGGGCAGGTCCCCCCACCGGCACCGATGATCGTGCTGGCCCGGCCGCTGCCGGCCCAACTCGTCGACGTCGACGGTCAGCTCGTGGGGGTGAGCGGCGGGGGGATGGTCACGACCACCCCCGACCGGCTGTCGGTGGACGGCGGGCGGTGGACCCCGGTGGTGGGGTGGGCCGGGCCGTGGCCGTCGGACGAACGGTGGTGGTCGGTCCCCCGGCGCCAAGCCCGGATGCAGATCGTCACCGGTAGCGGCACGGCACATCTGCTCACGCGCGAGCGGGGCGGCTGGTGGCTGGAGGGAACCTACGACTGACCACCCGGGGCGTTATGCCGAGCTGCACTGCCATTCCAACTTCAGCTTCCTCGACGGTGCCTCGCATCCTGAGGAGCTCGTGGCCGAGGCCGCCCGGCTCCGGCTCGGCGCCCTGGCCCTCACCGACCACGACGGCCTCTACGGGGTGGTCCGTTTCGCCGAGACGGCCCGGGCGGTGGGGTTGGCATCGGTCTTCGGTGCCGAGCTCACCCTGGTGCCGTCCACCTCACTGTTCTCCGGCACCCCGCGCTCGGGCGGGTCATCCTCCAACGCTCGGACCGGGGCAGCCGACCCGGTCGGGACCCACCTGGTGGTCCTGGCCCGCGACCCTGATGGCTACGCCCGGCTCAGTCGGGCCATCGCCGAGGCCCACCTGGCCGGGGAAACCAAGGGCCGGCCGACATGCACGCTCGACGACCTGGGGAACCGGCACGGGGGGCACTGGCTGGTCCTCACCGGGTGCCGGAAAGGGGCGGTCCCCGCCGCCCTCACGGGCGGCGGTCCGGCCGTGGCCGGGCGGGAGCTCGATCGGCTGACGGATGCCTTCGGGCGGGAGAACGTGGCGGTGGAGCTGTGGGCGCACGGCGATCCGCTCGACACCGCCCGCAACGACGCCCTGGCCTGGCTGGCCGTCGACAGGGGGGTGGATCTCGTCGCCACCAACAACGTCCACTACGCCACGGCCTCCCGGAGGCCTCTGGCCACCGCACTGGCCGCCGTGCGGGCCCGGCGGCCCCTGGTCGAGCTGGAGGGATGGCTGCCGGCGGCCGCCGCCGCCCATCTCCGCAGCCCCGGTGAGCAGGAACGACGCTTTGCCCGCTGGCCCGGGGCGGTGAGCAGGGCGGGCGAGCTGGGCTGGGAGTGCGCCTTCGACCTGCGGTTGGTGGCCCCGAGGCTCCCCCACTTCCCCGTCCCCTCCGGGCACGACGAGCAGACCTGGCTGGTCGAGCTGACCCGTCGGGGTGCCACCGCCCGCTACGGGCCGCGTCACGACGAGCGCATACCAGGGGCCTGGGCCCAGATCGACCACGAGCTCGAGGTGATCGGCGCCCTCGGGTTCGCCGGCTATTTCCTCATCGTCTGGGACATCGTGGAGTTCTGCCGGCGCCACGACATCTACTGCCAGGGCCGGGGGTCGGCAGCCAATTCGGCCGTCTGCTTCGCCCTGTCCATCACCAGGGCCGACGCCGTGGGTCTCGGGCTGCTGTTCGAACGGTTCCTTTCTCCCGAGCGCGACGGACCACCCGACATCGACCTCGACATCGAGTCGGGGCGCCGGGAGGAGGTCATCGCCTACGTCTTCGAGCACTACGGCCGCCATCACGCCGCCCAGGTGGCCAACGTCATCACCTACCGGGCCCGGTCGGCCATCCGCGACATCGGAAAAGCCCTCGGACACTCCCCCGAGCAGGTCGACGGCTGGGCCAAGGGGGTCGACAACGGGGAGCCGCTCGACCGGGGCGGACCGCTGCCGCCGGCGGTGGCCGCCCTGGCCGGGCAGGTCCTCGACTTCCCCCGGCATCTGGGGCTTCATTCGGGGGGGATGGTCATCTGCGACCGGCCGGTGGTGGAGGTCTGCCCGGTGGAGTGGGCCCGGCACCCCGGGCGGACCGCCCTGCAGTGGGACAAGGAGGACTGCGCCCGGGTGGGCCTGGTCAAGTTCGACCTGCTCGGCCTGGGGATGCTCGACGCCCTGCACCGGGCGGTGGACCTGATCCACGACACCCATGCGGTAGAGATCGACCTGGCCATGGTGCCCCAGGAGGACGCCGTCTACGACATGCTGTGCCGGGCCGACACCGTGGGGGTGTTCCAGGTGGAGAGCCGGGCCCAGATGGCCACGTTGCCCCGGATCCGACCCCGGTGCTTCTCCGACCTGGTGATAGAGGTCGCCATCATCCGGCCCGGTCCCATCCAGGGGGGATCCGTCCATCCCTACATCCGCCGCCGGCAAGGCCTCGAGGCGCCCACCCCCCCGCACCCCCTGCTCGAAAAGGCCCTGGCCAAGACCCTGGGGGTCCCACTGTTCCAGGAACAGCTCATGC
>PKWD01000418.1:22071-22200 GCA_003131945.1 Acidimicrobiaceae bacterium | reverse complement strand
TTGGATGCGGGTCGTTGCGGTTGTCGATGAGGAACACCCGACCCCCCGGTGCAAGGCAGGACCGCACCAAAGACCAGAAGGCCGAAAATCGTGACCGTGGCAGGTGAGAGAGCCAGAAGGAGAAGAACA
>PKWD01000418.1:0-22012 GCA_003131945.1 Acidimicrobiaceae bacterium | reverse complement strand
GAGGTAGGACCCAAGTTGATGGAGGTCTGCAGGTTCACCCAGGTCGACGCCTTTGGCGACCTCGGGCCACAGGCCACTCGCCCACCCCTCTGGCCGACCACTTTCTGGGGGACGCCGTTCGCTGCTGTATCTCACTAAGGGCCGCATGAGTTGACCACGGACGGTAGGGAAGCTCGGCTCGACCTGATCGAACTTCTCTTCTTTGTCCAAGGCTCGGAATGTCAGAAAGAGCTTGCAACGCCTCGGCAGTTCCTCAAGTCAGTTCCCCCCGGTGTCGAAACCTTTGGCAAGGCCGGGAGGTGCACATGTACGCGGTTCAAGGGCAAGGCTTCCAACTGCTTCTCGAGGACGATGCCGCTTCAGATCCCACGCTGGATGTGGGCGCACCGGTCTGTGTACGCAACCGATACCTCGGGAACTTGAGCAGCGGCTTCGAGGTGACCGAAGTACTCGACGAGGGCTACCGCATTCAGAGGGTCGCAGACGGCATGACCTTTCCAGACGTGTTCCCGGCTGAAGACGTGCATCTGGAGCGACGCCAAGATAGTGACCGTGGGTCCTATCTTGATCGTCGTTTCTGAGGCGGATCGTTCCTGAGTCCAAAAGGTGAAGTCGACAAAAGGGGGCCTGGGGCGTATTCACGGGTGTTGTCCCTCGGGTCAGCGGCGTCCTCATGGCCGCAGATCACATCGGCTTCCTGTAGCTCGGGCGATCAAGCTCCGACTACCGTCTCCCTGACGGCCAGGAGGACTGATGATCAAGCCTTTGATCGACAAATGGCGCGCCTACCTGCGGGGCCAGCTACCGGGTGGCCTCGACGAACTCCTCGACGACGATGTCGTCTTCTACTCACCCATCGTGTACACGCCCCAACGAGGCAAGGCGATCACCACCCAGTACCTGCAAGCGGCAGGTATGGCCCTTCCGGGTGCATCGGGGGCAACGGCCTCGGGGGACAGCGCCGGAGGATTCCACTACACGAAGGAAGTACTGGCCGGAGACACCGCCATCCTTGAGTTCGAGACCACGGTCGAAGGAAAGTACGTCAACGGTGTCGACATCATCCGGTGCAACGACGAGGGACGGATTGTCGAGTTCCGGGTGCTGATTCGACCCCTCCAGGCGGTGAATCTCGTACACCAACAGATGGCGGCGACGCTCGAACGGATGAGGCAAGCCGACTAACGACACGTCATAACTCAGGCGAAGAGCAGTTGCATCACACCTACGGCCCGCTGAAGGCCAACGGGCGACGGCGGTTCCAGGTAGGGGGAGTCTTGGAGTGTGCTGGTCNNGAGCCATATTCGCGGCTGAGAGCGATAGCGGTCGGCAGTACCGAGCGGTCTGCCCACCGCATCGGGCGAGTACTGAGCCGCTGATACCGGTCGTTGACCCGCATCCCGCGAGACTGCGTAAGTCGACCCAACGGATGGCCAGCACAGTATGACAACGTCCTAGGCGACGATCTGGCCGAGGTGCAACAATGACCCCTCGGACGACCAGGGACCGGCGGATGGCATACGACGGCTTCATCTCCTACAGCCACGCAGCCGACGGTCGCTTGGCGCCTGCGCTGCAGCGAGGCCTGCAGCTGCTGGCCAAACCCTGGAACAGTCGTCGGGCCCTGCGGATCTTCCGCGACGAGACCGGGTTGTCCACAAACCCGCACCTGTGGTCGGCCATCGAGAAGGCGCTCGATGAAAGCCAGTGGTTCGTCCTTTTCGCCTCGCCGGAGGCGGCCCGGTCGGAGTGGGTGAACAAGGAGATTAGCCACTGGCTGGCCACCAAGGCGGTCGAGCACATCCTGCCCGTGGTCACCGATGGAACCTGGGACTGGGAGCCGGACCCTCGGTGACTTCACCGCCGGGTCCTCCGCCGTGCCCGAGGCGCTGCGGGGCGCACTGGCCGATGAACCCCGCCATCTGGACCTGCGCTGGGCTCGAACCGAGACCGATCTCGACCTGCGCAACACCCGGTTTCGCTCTTCGGTCGCGGATCTTGCAGCACCCATTCACGGAGTGGCCAAGGACGAGCTCGAAGGCGAGGACGTCCGTCAGCATCGACGGACCCGTCGACTCGCCCGCGCCGGTGTGAGCGCCCTCGTCATTCTCGTCGTGATCGCCGTGGCGCTGGGTGTGCTCGCACTCGCCTCACGCAATCAGGCCGTGTCGACCAGCACCACCGCCCGGGCCCAGGCCCTGGCCGCCGAGAGCCTGAGCGAGTTGTCCGCCGACCCGGAGGTATCGGTCCTGCTGGCTCGCCAGGCCGTCGAAGTGTCACCCATCCCCAAGGCGGTCGCAGCACTCCGTCAGGCCATGGACGCATCTCCCGTCCGGTTGGCGCTTCCCACCGCGCCGGCCAAGCTCTGCGGGTTCGGGAACAACACGAGCGGGCCCACGATCGCCTACAACCCCGCCGGCACCAGGGTGGCCGAGAGTTTGTGCACCGGCGACGTGGTCGTCTTCGACGCCCGCTCGGGGCACGTCGTCTATCGGCGCCATTTGTCGACCCAGGCCAGCACCGTGGCCTACTCCCCGAACGGCCGAGTCCTGGCGGTCGGCACCAGGAATGGCGTCGATCTCCTGGATCCGTCGACGGGAGCGGTGCAGGCCACGTTGGACGGCCACGGGGAGCCCCAGTCGGTGGCCTTCAATCCGACGGGGTCGCAGCTGGCCGCCATCTCGCCGCGGGGCACCACGGTGTGGGACCTGCCGTCGGGGATGGTTCAGGTGTCCCTGACCTACATCTTCGACGGCGACGTGGCTTTTACCCCCGACGGAACGTTCCTGGTGGTGGGCACCGGAGGCCCGACCAAGGTCGTCGACGTGGCCAGTGGCCGGATCATGCACACGCTGTCTCCACCGGGCCAGACCCTGGCCTCCGGCCAAACGAATCCGATCGCACTCGAGGGCACGACCCTGGTGATGGGCGCCAATGTCACCGGACCCGGAGACGTGGACGGTGACATCGACCTATGGGACACCCGGACGTGGACGATGTCGAGCGTGCTCACCGCGGTCACCGGTACCGGGATCAGTGACGTCGCCATCAGCTCAGACGGTCAGAAGGTCGCCGTCGGCAACGCCGACGGCACCGGAGGTGTCTGGTCAGTGACACCGGACGAGGAGCAGGTCACGCTGTCAGGACAGACAGCAGACATCAACTCGATCGCTTTCAGCCCCAACGGCGCCGACGTGGCCACCGCCGCCAACGACGGGACGGCGCGTATCTACAGGGCTGGCGGGCCCTGGCTCAACACGATGCCGGCAACGCTGTGCGGATGCGGCAACGAGTTCGGCTGGCAACAGCACAAGCTGGTCGCCCTCGACCGGTCGGGGAACGATGTGCTCCTCGAATCGTGGCTACTGCCCTCGGGGCGCCCGCTTCCCGATCCTCCGGTCCTCGCCACCGACCAGCAGTCCCTGGGCGTGGCTCTCAGTTCCGACGGTGCGCTTGTCGCCATCTGGAACGACGGAGCCCCCACCTCGACCGTCAGGGTGTTGGACACGGCCACCCGGCGGTTGGTCTTCACCCTGCCGGCGACCTCCATTTCCGGGGTGGCCTTCAGCGATGACGACCGGCTGTTGGTGGTGGCCGACCAGTCCGGGGGCCTGCACATCACGACGTTGTCCAGCGGCCACACCATGGTGGGTCACGGCTGGACCCAGAACTGCAGCACCAGTGCCGGGTATCCACCGGCCGTCAGCTCCGACGACCGACTGGTGGCCGTCTACTCGTTCTGCGGCCAGGTGAGCGTAGGACGAGTCAGGACGGCCAAGCCTTTCGAAACCTTCGACCAGCGCGGCCAGCTTGCCCATATCGCCTTCGATCCCGCCGGCGACAGGCTGGCCCTTGGATCCTGGGACGACACAGTCACGGTGCTGAACGTCGCCACGGACAGGCCCGCTCTCGAACTAGTGGGGGACACCCGCGGCGTCAATGGTGTGGCGTACAGCCCAGACGGTCGCTATATAGCCACGACGAGCACCGATGACACCATGCGCGTGTGGAACGCCACCACCGGTCAACTGATGCAGGTCGATCAGGACGAAACCGGTCCGGCCAGCCCGTCGTTCAACCCCGACGGTCAGATATTGGCCGAGACCAACAACGACAATCAGATCCGCCTCTGGCCCGTCTGCCCCGATTGCAGTGATCCGGCCGCGCTGCTGTCTGCCTCCCGTCCGTCGGTCGTGTCACCCCTCACCCCACTTGAGCGCGCCGAGGTGGCATCCCAAGCCGGTTGATGCGGCAGAGATATCTGTCGTCGCCCAGCCCAGCGTCGCAGACACGGTGAGGGGACTGGCAATGTCATTGGCAGTGAAGAGACCGGCGGTAGCACTTTTCTGAGACGCCGGGCTGGCAGGGGTCCATTTCTCTCGCGAGGCCTACTATGCGACACATGGCCGCGTCCGACGACATCCTCCCGATCGACGCGGCAGCCCTGTCGGCTCCGCGGTGGCGCGAGATGGTACGCCACGAGGAGAGACGAGGCGAGCTACTGGCGGCCTACGACGCTGCCCGGCGCGGACTGGAGGAATATCCAGATGACGTGGAGCTTGCCTATCGAGCGGTTCTCGCCTTGGCCCGTACCGGTGCCACGTATGAAGCCGAGCGAAGGTTCAAAGAGCTAGGGCTATCGAAGATCGATACCGAGGACGTCTGTGCTCTCGGTGCGCGTATCCAGAAAGACCGTGCCCTCGCCGCCACGGGTATTGAAGGCCAGCAACTGGCCGCTGTAGCGGCCTCGTCCTACAAGAGGATCTCGGATCGAAACCAAAGCTACTTTCCCGCCATCAACGCCGCCACGCTGAGTCTCGTCTCCGGTGATCCAGAGGGAGCACGCGCGCTTGCCACCAAGGCACTTGCGTTGGTCGAGACTTCTCGCGACGAGTCTTACTATGCGGTCGCGACTCGGGCCGAAGCTCGGCTCCTCCTCGGTGACCCGAGCGCGGCCCGCTACGAGCTCGAACGGGCGGCGCAACTTCACGAGGGCGACTTTGGCGCCTTATCGACGACGCGCCGCCAGCTCCGCATGATCTGCACGATCACTGGAATCGATCCCGCGCTCTTGTCGGTGTTGGTCGGACCGTCGGTGGCCCACTTCTGCGGCCACATGATCTCCGGAGGAGACGGTCCTGGCCCTCCGCGCAGCTTCGACGAGCCCCACGCCGCCGGCCAGATCGCCGAGGTGATCAGACGCCGGCCAGTCGGGTTCGCCTACGGGTCGCTCGCCAGTGGCGCCGACATTCTGTGGGCAGAGGCACTACTCGATGCGGGGGCAGAGCTGCATGTGGTTTTGCCCTGCGCCATAGAGGACTTCCTGGGTGTATCGGTGTCCCCATCGGGGCCGCAGTGGGTAGAGCGTTTCCACGAGTGTCTCGAGGCGGCGGTGTCCGTGACCTATACGACAGAAGGTCGCTTCCTCGGAGACAGTTCCCTTTTCAGGTACTGCGCGGAGTTGGCCATGGGACTGGCATTGCTCCGTGCCCGCTTCCTCGAAGCGGAAGCCTTCCAACTCGCGTTGTGGGACGGTGCGCCTCCGAGCGGAACCGTCGGGACAGCGGTCGACGTAGCCACGTGGCGTCGGACCGGGCACGACGTCGTGACGGTCGCACCAATCGCCCTTGCCGACGGTGGCCATCGCCCGAAAAGCTCGAATGCGCCTGAGGCGGGGGGACGCGTGGTCAGGGCGCTTTTGATCGGCGACATGCGCGGCTTCTCCAAGCTGCCGGACGAACAGCTCCCGGCCTTCTCGGGATTGGTAATGACTTCCTTAGCTCATGTCCTCAATCGATACGGGGCCGAGGTCGAATACCGCAACACTTGGGGTGACGCCCTGATTGGCGTTGTCTCGAACGCCCAGTCGGCGGCGCGCTGTGCGCTCGACCTCCAAGATGCCATGGATGGCATCGACCTCAAAGCCGCCGGGCTGCCAACACACCTGGCGCTTCGTCTCTCCGGACATGTCGGGCCGGTCTTCCCCATCCTTGATCCGGTGCTCGGGTTGCCGTCGTTTATGGGTTCCCATATCAGCCGCACGGCCAGGATCGAACCGGTCACACCTCCGGGAGAGGTCTACGTCACCGAAGCCTTCGCGGCGTCGCTCGAGTTGGCGGGTTGCAACGATCTCGGCTGCAACTACGTTGGCCACATGCCCGCCGCCAAGGATTACGGCCGCCTGCGTATGTACCACTTAGTTCGGCGTGGCCAGGTCGATGCCAGGCAGGAACGAGCGTCGGCATAGGTTTCAACTGTGGGCAGGATCGCTCGGTTAGCCATCGCCGACAAACGCTGAAGTGTGCTCAAGGTGACCGCACATAATTGGCTATACTGGTCGATGCGTGTATTTCCGTGGCCCGGGCTGTAAGTGCCGGATTCGGGTGCCCCGCGTGATGCCTTGAGACCACCGCGACCCGCACTATATCGCTCCGGCTTATCCTCAAACTCCGACGCTTCTTCTCTTCCGAGTTGACGTGGCAAATAAGCGGCCGCGGATACCGGACACCCATCGGCTACTCCGTAATCCGGACCGCTCGTCGTCGAGTCCGGCCACGAGCAGTTCCGTCCGGTCCGCGCCGTCGACTGCCGGTCCGCAGCGAGCCTCGACGGCCGCCGGGTCGGCGTCCTCGGGCCAGCAAGGACGGACGTGTGGGGCCCGCAACCAGTCGGACAGGGGGCCGAAGTCGGCGCGGTCGAGGGACCGGAGGCGCAGTCCGTCCGTCGACAGCTACCCGGCGGTGACCGGGAGGGTGAGGGTCAGGTGGTCCGGGGTGCAGTTGGCCACGACCGTCACCGACGAGGAGTACGTCCCGCCACTCTCGTAGTCGTGGGTGACCTGGCGGTCCCCGCTGACCGCAGTGGGGTCGGCCGTGCAGTACTGGGGGATGCCCCATCCCTGGCTGGTGCCGTCACCGAACGACAGCACAGCGGGCCCCACCGCGCCGTAGGCCTGTGCCTCGGTGTAGCTGATGTCGAAGTCCACCGTCGAACCGCTCGCCGTCGCCGTGAAGGTTACCGTCAGACCTCCGCTCGATCCGGTGACGCTTTCGGACACGGGGGGAGACGCACAGTGGTGCCGGCGAGTGGTGTGGCAACGGTGCGCCGCCCGGGTGGTGGCCATCGAGCGCGCCGAGACCGGCGTCACCCACAACACCGACGCCCCCAGGGCACCGACCACCATGGCCATTCCGATCGTCCGCCGAGTTCGTGCCTTCACCACGCTCCAGCGTAGACGGCCATGGGCACCAGGGTTCTTCGGGTCAGATCGGTTGCGCCGAGATTGGCTCGACGAGCTGGGCTCCGAGCAGGGATCCCGAAGACGTTCGGTGATTCCGGGATGCGTCGGCTATCCCATCACCGGTCTTCGCCTTGCCCCGGAGGCGACGATCAAGGGGTGGGGGAGGGGTGGAATCGAGAACCGACGCCGACAGAGTCAGGTAAGAGCCCTGGTCAGGGACCAAAGGGTGTTGACTTCGTCTCTGGTGGATTGGTTCGAGAGTTGTCCGCTCACCTCCACAGGTTCTAATGGCACTCGATCAGCTTCTTAGGCAAGCTGATTCCGAGCCGTCATCAGGTGAGCACTCTGTGATTCCGGACCTTTGAGTCCTAGAACTAGATCGTGCCCCTGCTGATCGGTGAGGATGCCGACACGGCTGGTGGGATGACGTACCTCGGGTACTTCCATTGAACAAAACATCAGCCAGCCTCAACGCCGGCAGCCCATGCCCACCTGGGGGTCGTAACTGCGCTCGGCCATTCAGTGCGCGGTGGCCGACAGCGATCGTTGGACGTCCTGTGTCGTCCGACCTGACGGAACGACCGGTGCCACGAGGGGGGCATTCCGCCCCATCCTTATCGCCATCCGCCTTCCCGGCCACTCGGTGGAACTGGTCCACCCCGTCTGCAGGTGCCGGAGTCGCCTACCTCGGCCCTCGCCCGAATCACCTTGATCCAAGCGGGATCGGCGGCGCTGCGCCATTGGGGTCGGATGGTTCATGGGAGCGTCCGGCAGCAACGAAGCGGGATCTCACGGTGGTCAAGGGACTATTGTGACCACTGTGGCGGACGACCCCACGATCTCCGGAAAGTCCAGTGTCGGAACCGATGCTGTGATCACGTGGGTGATCGTCGCCATCGAATACGCCATCGTGATCAGCCTGCTGATCGTGGCGGGAATCGTCCTGGTGCGGACAGTCGTCAACTTTCTCGACCAATGGAGCGGCTTCCCCGGAACGGTTGTCGGAGCGATCGACGGCATCCTGGTCGTGATCATCCTCCTCGACATTGTCCACACGGTCTTTCGCCACCTGCGGTCATGGACCTTTACGGTCCGGCCCTTCCTGGTCATCGGCGTCCTGGCCGGCGTCCGAGACATCCTGAGCGCATCCGCCCATCTGACCCTCAGCACACACCTCTCGACCTCCGACTTCCATGACACCCTCATCGGTCTCGGTGTCGGAGTTGGGGTGGTCGTCTTCCTTTTGCTCGGACTATTTATCCTCCGCTTCAGCGGACACAACGATGAGGCTCAGTGAGGGATCGTCGGCTGATGGCGCTCTCGTCCGCGCTGTCTGCTGTCGCCACCGGTTTCTGGCCGGCGGAGAGAAACCCGGTGATGGCCCCACTCCTTGTCGACGGAAGGACACGGTGGCCCAACACGGAGAGTGGACGCCAGCTTGCGCGTCGCTGATGGCGGCCAAAGCCGATCCTGACTAGTGCACGGACGAGCCCGGTTGAACCCCAGCCGATAGTGATGCCGGTTGCGGGCTTAACACGATTACCTCTCCAGTCGCCTTCAGGTTAGCCAGATGCGACGGTGGAGTTGATTCGGCGCTTCGAGCAGGAGACTATACGGCAGGGTCGGGCTACGGCCATCTCGCTCCCTGATCACGTTGGCCCTTGTGACCGAGGTCATGGAGACCGCCGGTCGTCGGGGATATCTGGGTGACGGTGAAGCCAACACAGCCCCGAGCGGTGTCTTGTCCTGTTGCCACAGCGTCGCCGTCCACTGGGCTTCTCGTTGAACGGCACGTAGATGAAGGCGTGGCACTGTTCGCTCATGGTCTACCTCTGAGAGGCCGGTTTCTCCAGGAGGTTCTGGCCTACGAATCCTCGATCAGCTGGACGAGCATCGCATTCTAGGAAGCTTGTCACGGCAACCCAACCTCCGACATGCTGGGCGGCTGGCGCCTCGGTATTGACCTGAGTGTCCTGGTGAAGGGGCGACAGCCGAAGAAGGGCCGCTCATAATGCTTGGTGGGCATCTGCCAACTCCCGACACGTCGGTCCGCATACGCCACGACGAGGTCGACCATCAGAACTTGAAGACCGTGCCTGCCAGGAGGTTCACCCTGCCTTTGTCGAGCCCGTAACGCATCGGTCAGCCGAGACAGAGCCCTTGATCGCTGCTGCGGCACCTGAGCTTTTTGTGCCGGTGCCCTTCAGGAAGAGCTCGGACGATCCTGGGGGACAGAGGTTCGTGCTCCCGCCGTGGCCTTTGAGGCGGAAAGTCGTCGTTCCACCGTTCTTCCAGTTCACGGTGTCGATGCCTTGGGAGCCGCCCAATATGCCAGATCCACCCGTTGTTGAGCTCGTGCATCCGGTCAGATGGGCGGTCGGGCTGGCCAACCTCCCGGAGAGAGCACTGCAGGTCGTCCGGTCGCCGCTCCGGCGGGAGTAGTCAGTGCAAGGGTGCCGGGCAGAGTCAATAGAAAAATAACGAGCAGACGGATGGGCACCTTAGGCAAGGCGACACTCCCTCCGGTGGTCGTAACCCCGCCAGTCGGGTGATCACGACCTCAACGTTGTACCAGCGGTCGAATCGAGATACGCCGTCAGTGCTGATGAGATTAGTCGAAGCGACTCAGATCACGATGCAGGTGTGTCCGAGGGCGAGCTGCAGCGGTGCTTTGTTCTCAATCTTCGGGACCACCGGGCGTTGCGCTGGGCGCAACGGTGCTGGATTCTCTGTCCAAAGGTGGTGCGGGGACCGAGATTCAGTGGCAGTAACCGTACGGATCGAGGGCGGCGTTGCTCTCACCCAGAACGACCCATGAGTTGCTTGCCTCGTTCATGTAGGCGGCCGGGCATGGCGTCGCGATGGCTATCACTTTTGCTCCGGGACAGATNNGTCGGTCCAGCCGGGACACTCAAAAGTGAACCCAGGTGCGGCGTGCGCCTGCAGGTAGGCGAGGGCGGGGGCGCATCCGTACCCGTTCGACACGGTCGCTACCGCAACAGCTGCAGGAGCCCGCGGAGTTGGGGGGACGGGCGCGGGAACCGGGGGCGTCGTCGGGGTTGGGACTGCGGCTGGGGTCGTCGTCGGCGGAGTGGTTGTGGGGACGGTGGTGGTCGCCGGAGCGGGCTTGGACACCGAAGAGTGGGTCTTGGAATTGGCGACCTCATGACGCGCTTCGATTGGCGCCGCAGTCCGACGTCCGGTGGGATGGGACGACAGCGGGATAAGGAACACCGCACCCACCGCCATCAGTACGAGCACGGTGAGGACGTGGGAGATGTTGGTCAGCTGGCTCAACGGATGCGAGTTGTTGTCCATACGTAAGTTGTCGGAGTACCGGACCGGTCTCTTGAACTCTCCGCACGGTGAAGTAACGCAATAGACAAGTGCGTGCAGCGCAACCGGGCACGCCGAACAACGGCGGCGCAACATTGTTTGTCTTCGCTTTGTGTTGTGCGATGTCGTCCCCGAAGGCTGGAAAGTGCGAACACCAATGCAACGAAACCTCGTTCAAACTAACGTCGACAGCGTGTGTGATCTGCGTGGGAGTATCTGTCGTGATGGCTGAGGGCGCACCGTTGAACGTCACCGTCGTCGCACCAGTGAGGTTGAACCCGTTGAAGGTCAGCCGGGCAGCGAAGTCCGTGACCTTTAGGGAACCAAGGTGACTGAATAAGACCGATGATGTTGCCGGCTGAGTTCGTTGACCGTTGCGGTCAGCTTGCCCCCGCCTACATCTTTGACGTCTTGATGGGCCTCTGCGCCAGCGCTCGAGAGGGATTGCAGTCGGGTCCTGATGTCATCGACCTTGCAGTCGCCGATGGGTCCGGTCACTCCTTGGGTGTGTCCGTTGGGATCCAAACCTGTCTCTTGGTCCGCAACTCTGAAGCCGACATAGTAGGCCTCGTCCACATAGGGCTCGGTTCCCAAGAGGGTTGCTGAACAGCGCTTTTGCGCCCGCTACGTCCGTGACCGGATAGATGATTGGGCTGATGCCCTCCACCGTTCGGATCCTCTCAGGTTGTTCGCGGTTCAGGTTTGTCACTGGTATGACGGATGGAGGAGGAAATGTGACCGATGGCGCCATGTGCTCCTCGAACGTGAGGAGGTCCAGCGCGGTGGGGTGTCAGGAACCCACACCGTCCTTGGCGGCTTGCCAGTCCTCGAGGAGCTTGGCGAAGTCGGCGGGGTTGTAGATGTCTTCTTCGCGTGAGAAGAGCCCATTGCCTGCGTAGTCGAGCATGGTCCAGCTCGTGGCGGAGTGCGAGCTCCCGTCACCCGGATCGGCCATGTGGGTCCGAGCGGAAAAGACGATGCGTCCGTTCTCTTCGTCGAAGAGAGCCCAATCGTGTGTGTACCGAACCATTTGGTTGTTGGGATATCCCTTCATGAGAGGCACGATCCAGCGACGGACCTCGTCCCGCCCACGCATTTCACCGAAGAAGTGTTCGATGTACGTGCAGTCCTCGGTGAAAAGATCGGCGAAGGTGGTGTAGTCGGCCGTGGCGGCGCATTCGTCTGAGACACCTTGGAAGTGCTCGTAGGCGCTCCGGACCTCGTCCAACGGGAATCTGGACACGCTGTCTCCCTCTGTTGCCTTGGCTATCGTCCTCGTAGTCGATACGGGATCAGGTCCCCCCTCACACCGCGTGTCTGGGCAGGCAGTGCGGATCCGAGCGTGGGGCGCGTCCGTCAGATCCTCTGGTCGGCCCACATCGAAGAGGAGCGCTTACGCAGCTCCGTCAGGTCCGGCCGCTTGGCGGCGAAGGCCTCGATGCCGTGGACGTCCAGTGGCCCCGCCGCCGGGTCTATCGGAAGCTCGAAGGCGGCGACCTGGCTCAGGACCCCGTCGGCGGCATTGTTGAGCACGTACTTCGAGCGCCGAATGGCATAGCGGCTCTTTTCCAACATCAGTGCAGTGAGGTTCTGCACCTCGGCGTCGAGGTCCTCTCGGGCCACCACGCGGTTGGCCAAATCCCATTCCGCCGCCTGCCGCCCACTGAACTCGTAGCCGAGGAGGTTGATCTCCTTGGTACGTCGTCGACCGGCGAAGCGCTGAAGGCGGGTNNTCGACGAGGGCCTCGAGCATCGCCGCAGTCTCCTGGAACATGCTGACGATGAGGAAGGTGTTGGCTTGTGGATTGGAAGAAGGCTCGGCTAGGGGGACCGCCGAGTCGAAGGCCAGCCTCCGCGTGTTCAGAATCGGGAATTCGGCGATGTCGTCCCCGGCGCAGAACGTGTTCCCGGCTCCGGAGATGNNTGATGAGGACCCGCGCGTCCTCGTCGAAGCGCACGGCGCGCACGGCCTCGTGCAACTGCTTTTGCATCGACACCGACAGGGCGTTGTGCTTCTCCGGCCGGTTGAGGATGATCCGCCGCACCGGCCCGTCGATCTCGTAGCGGAAGTCGTTGTCGAATTCCATGGCGCCTCACGCTCCTTGACGGCAGTCCCGCGTCGTGCTGAGATGAATGATCCGGATGATTGCACGACAGCGAGGACCCATGCAACTGACGGCCGACGGATAAGAGGCGATGCGTCCGGCGACAGGGGGCGGCCCACCCCGCTACCAGGAGATCATGCGTGCGATCTCGGACGACATCTCCTCGGGCCGCGTGGCCGTGGGGGCGCGGCTGCCCACAGAACAGGAGCTCTGTTCGCAGTACCGGGTCGGCCGCCACACCATCCGGGAAGCCATCCGTCGCCTCGTCGATGTGGGCATGGTCGAGCGCCGCCCCCGCCTCGGAACGAGCGTCATCTCGGCCGAGCCCGTCGTTGGCTACCGGTGGCTGCCGGAGTCGGCCGAGGACATCGCCGCCAATGTGAACGCGACGTGGATCGTCCGGCCCCGTGGCACCGTCATCAAAGCGGACGAGGCGATCGCGCATCGCCTCGGATGCAACGTCGGTGACCGCTGGTTCCGCTTCGCCGGACCGCGCATTCTGCGCGACCGCCGGATGCGGGAGCCCGTGTGCTTCAGTGAGCAGTACGTGCCGAACACGGCCAAGGCCCGGCGGGTCATCGCAACTGCGGCCTTGTCACCCGCCGACGTCTCTGATCAGATCATCGAGCAGGAGATCCGAGCCGACCTCCTCAATGACGAGCAAGCTGACGCCCTCAATGCTCAGGTCGGATCGGCCGCTCTGGTCGTGGTCCGCCGCCACCGCCGCCGCGATGGACGGCTGATCGCCATCGGCATCCACACCCATCCATCAGATCGCTTCTCCATCAAGATGGACCATCTCGACACGTCCGGAGGCACCCTCCGTGGTCAAGCGCCTGGCTGACGGGTTCGAGGAGAGGGGCCCGGCGCTCTCGTTCGGCTCGCCCGCTCCAGCGACCGACGATCGCCACGGAGTGTCGTGGTCGTGCGCCAGGGTCCATCGCCACTGAGAGCGAGGTACCGCCATGCCACCCGGACCGGTTCCTGGCCTGACGAGCCGATACCTGGCCCTTGGAGCCGCGCCCCACATGCCACCAGCGGCGCATCTCTCTGAGTGCGTCAGGCAGCCCTACACGAGAAGACTTCTCGCTCGGCAGACCACTCGATGGCTTGGATTGTGTGCAGATGAAGGCCACCCTTCGGCGGCTGTTGAAACCGGGCATTCCCTCGAAGTCGCTTATGTTCGGGGCCAGAGGGACCGAGTGGAATCCGAACACGCGTGCGAGATCCACAACTGCCTGACGGGTGGGAATGAAGACCAATCCGTAGTCCACTGCCATCCTGGGATCGGCGAGACTGTCGTACCTCACTTCGAAGACGCTGCCGGGGATGAGTGACACGGCCGTGTCGACGACGATGATCTGAGCGCCGGCCCGGTCCATCATCTGGAAGAGCTCAAAAGGCTTGGCGACGTGATACACGAGACCGAGACAGAGAACGATGTCGAAGCCGTCCCCGAACGGGTACTCCAACACGTTCCCCTCATCGAACCGGTACCGGTCGGGGCTCACTCCCTTGGCCTCGAACACCAGGTTGGCCTGATCGACATGCATCTGGCGCCCGTCGACCCCGAAACACGAAGTCGGCGCCAGCCTCGGCGGCCTTCAACGACCAAAATCCGGCGTTGCACCCGAGGTCCAGTACCCGGTGACCTTCCAGAGACCCGCCTGTCAATGGCAGAAGGCGGTCAAAGAAGTATCGTGCTCGCTGCTCATGACGGTTGATCTTTTCCTGGTTGTAGATCGGGGTCGCCACACCGCCACCGAAGTCGAATTGGTCGTGCCACCGGTCGAAGCTGGCAATCCGTTCCCGCAGCTCGGCCTCGTCCATGGGGGGAGATTTACTCAATTCATGGAGGGCAGCGAATAGCGCTGGCTATGACCTCGCGTTGTGCTGATGGACCTTTGTCAACGGCGAGCGAGCCGTTGAATCGGTACCGGAACGGGGACGTGGTGCCACCAACTCGATGGCGATGCCGTCGGGATCCCGCAGCTGCAGTGACGGATTGCCGTTCTCCGAGACCACCCCGCCGTGGTCGACACCGATCTCTGCGAGGTGCTCGGCCCAGGACTGAAGAACAGATCCGTCGGGCACGGCGAAGGCCAAATGATCCACCGTCCCCGAGGTTGCCTCGGACACGCCTTTGGCCGATGGGAGATCGCCTGCCCGTTCTTGGTCGTGCGGCGGGGCGGTGAGGACGACCACGATCCGGGCACCGCGGTGACGGAGGGCGACGTAGCCGATGTCAAAGTCTTGGACGTAAGGCTCGAGACCGAGGGCCACCGTGTACCACTCGGCGCTGGCCCGGATGTCGGACACGAGCAGCTGCACATGCGAGAGCCCGGTTATGGGGGCACCGGAACCAGGCTCCTTGTCTTCGGTCATGGCGCGAACGTTAGCGAAGGTGAGAGCCGTGCAGGTCGAGTGGGGACTTACCGGGTGATCTCCTTCGTCCCACCATCGACGCGGCAGGCCGGCGTCCCGCCAGGCAAGCGGTATCGCCACCGCACGACGAGTCGATAGACGCCAGCGGCCAGCCAGCTTGTCGGTACTGTGAGGACGATCCGACCGGCCCCCCGACGCCATCCGCCACCTGCCTGCAGGGCTCGCCCGACGGCTCGGTGACCCCTTTCACGGTGTCCGTTGGCGTCTACCCACCAGGCCGCCTGCGTCACATCGAGGCGACTGAGGCCCAATGCCTCGAGGCCCTGATCTCCGAGCAATTGCCACGCCTCTGCTCGCTCACCATGGCGAAAACCCTTGCCCGCCCACCGGGCCGCCGTGGTACAGAATCCGCAGTCTCCGTCGAAGAGAAGGACGGCACGACGGTGGTCACCGGACACGGTCACGAGCTTAACGTTGCCCCTCTCGACCACCGTTCGTGCCTGGATCTGCTGGGGCCGGGCCGGCATTGGCCCTCTGGCGTTCAGAACGCGCCGTCGCTGCGAAGTAAGGTTGCGGCGAAGGACGACACTCGCTCGGCTCGAGCGTGCAGGGAACCTTCCGGCTCGGCGCCAGCCATCTCGGGCGTCAGTGAGGAGAATCGTGGTTTCTCCCGAAGCATCGTCAGTAGGGGCTCGGCTCGACGAGCATCATCCCCCAGAGACGAACGGGCGGATGTCGGTCTGTCGCCGCTGCGGGGTTCAGACGGACGATCCCATGGGCCGCCATCACGTCCCCGACGAGCGGCAGGTCACCAGTTCGAACAGGTGGCTGGACGCCCAGCTGCGAAAGAGCAACATCGAGCGGGCCAGGTACCTGCGCACCAGTCCCCTGGTCTGAGCAGCACCTTGCCGCCGCCCTCCCTCCNNTCCCGGCGTCGGAGGGGCCAGGTCGTTCACCAGGCGGCGGCCACGAACCCTGATGCCAACTGGACCGGCCTCGCTCCATCGTGTGACACCTCGAGGTTGTTGCCCGAGAGGTAGAGAAGCCACGTTCCCGTCGTGTCGACCGACAGGCTCGTGTGGTCGACGTCGGTGAGGCCGATGGCGACTGTGCGCAACGTGGTGTCCGATGTCGGGTTCACCTGGTCCAACTCCACTGACGTTCTCTTCTGCGGTAGTCCGGCGCAGCACTGCTTGACGACGAAGAGGTTCCCGTCCGGCTGGAAGACACCTTCACGCCAGTACCAACCGCTCGAAGTCTGGCCGGCCGGTAGAGGCACGGTTGGAGTCGAGTCTCCGAAGTAGTAGCTGGCGCTGGTGGGGTCGACGAGGTTCAATGCCCAGCCCTCATTGTCTTCGGGGGCGGCGATCGACACGGCCAGCCGGCTCCCGTCGGCGGACCACGAGAGGTGCGAGATCGAGAACGGAAGGCCGCTCGACACCGCATCAGGAGTCATCGGAAGGGCCTTCACCACGTTCGTCGACAGGTTGTCGACGACCAGTTTCCACTGGCCGGCGCCGTTGTCCGCACCGCTCGGGGCGCAGCCGGCGCTGTACGCGAGCGGTTCCTGCGCACAGGCGAGCACGTCGCCGGCGGCGTTGATGGCCGGGAGCGAACCCCCTGACGCCACGACCGAGATATCACCACCGTTGATCCCGACCTGCTGGATCTGGTGGTCGCACCCTTTGTTCACCTCGAAGTACACCGAGGAACGGTCTGGACTCACGGCGACCTCGTCGCCGACCACGCCGGCCGGTACCAGGGTGCGCATCTGGGCTCCGGTCGTCGGGTCGAGGCGCAGCAGTGCTCCGGCCGAGGTGACGACGACGAGTATTTTCGGTCGGGGATTGGTGGAAACGGCAGCCGTCGTACTCGAACCGCTGGAGGCGGCGGACGTGGTCGTCCCGTCACCTGTGGTCGTGGTGCGGGAGGCCAGCCCGCTCGATACACCTCCACAGCCGGCGAGAAATACGCAAGTAGCGGTGGCCAGAATCGAAGGGACGGTGCTGCGTCCGATGACGGGGATCGTGAACAGGCCCATGTCGAAAAACCTCTCAGATCGGCCGGAGATCTCGGCCGGCGGGGCCGGGGTACGACGTCGGCTTCTCCGTACGATGGCATGAAAATCCCGTGGGGCCGCCGATAGCCGGCCCCACCCGCCCAGCGCCCCGGCGGGCGCCGACCACGTACCCCGTGCAGGAGGAGTTCATCCCGAATTCGGGGATCCGTCGCACGGCGATCACGCACGGTTCACCTGCGGCTCATAACGTGACCAGTGGCGATCCTCTCCTCCCCTCGAGGACGTCAGCCAGGGGGGCCGCCCAGCTGGCCCGAGCCGAGGTGCTCCGGGCCAGTTCGGCGCGCAGGGGGCTGTCCGGCGGCGTCGCTGCAACCGACGGTCTCGCGCTGGGTGCTCGACGCCTCGGGATCGCTGATGGCGTTCGTCGGCGCCGCGCTCTTCGCGGGATCGGTCCTGCATCCCCACAACCTCGCCGTGGGGCGGGGCACCGACGATGTCCGGCGGTGGCTATCGCTGCCGGTGGTACGGATCGCCTGTCTCTTGCCCATCATGGTGCTGTCGCATTTGCGTGCCGCGCAGGTGGCGGCCTCACTGCGTTGGGGGCGCCGGCGTTCAATCCGTCCCAATTCGCCGTGCTCTACGGCTATCGATCGGGCGCCGTCAAATGCGTCGCTGCGGTGGGGATGGCTGTTGCTCCCCGTGAGATTCGGGATCGCCCTCATGCTCAGATAACCCCGCTCGCAGATGGCCGTCGTCCGCCATGGCCGAGTGAGTAGCCTCCGAGCTGACAGGGTGAGATTCGTGGTGAAAGCCGGGGCCATCGCCGCTCGGCGACGGGGGAGGGTGTGCCATGAGGATGAAGCCGGGTTCGGTCGGTCGACCAACCGCTGCGAGGCTGCTGCTGCCCTGCNNCGAAGCCGGCGGCGTCCTCGATTTCGTGATGGACGTGGGAGGCATAGACCAGAAGTTTTTTCGGCACGCAGCCGCGGATCACGCAGGTGCCGCCCATGCGGTATTCTTCGGCGATCATCACGCGCGCGCCATGGCCCGCGGCGATCCGGGCGGCGCGCACCCCGCCCGAACCTCCTCCGATGACGAACAGATCGACGTCGAACTCGGCCAGCAACGGCGGGGCCACGAGCAACGGGCGTGTGCTGCTCGTCGGGACTTTCAAAGGCCATGCCGGAAGGTACACCTCCATCCAGGCGGCGATGAAGGCGGCCCGTTCGGGCGACTGGATACTGGTGGCTCCCGGTGACTATCACGAAACGGCCGACAAGACGGCGAGCGCGTCCGACGCCTCGTATGGCGACTTCGGTGGAGTGTTGATCACGAAGTCGCACATTCATCTGCGTGGAATGAGTCGGGCGAAGGTGATCGTCGACGGCACCCGTGGGTCCTCCCCGACGGCGTGCAGTTCCGATCCCGCCGATCAGAACTTCGGACCGGTCGGGTCCAACGGCAAGGCCTACGGTCGTAACGGCATCCTGGTGTGGCAGGCGGACGACGTGAGCATCGAGAACCTCACGGTCTGCAATTTTCTCGGCGGGACCGGTGATGCGGGCAACCAGATCTGGTGGAACGGTGGTGACGGGTCCGGGAAGATCGGCCTGGCCGGATACTCGGGCAGCTATCTGTCGGCCACGTCCACCTTCTACGGCGGCGAGGGCACCGCCTCACAGTACGGGATCTTCTCTTCCGATTCCCAGGGCCCCGGTTCCTGGACGCAGGTGTATGCCAGCAACTTCAACGATTCCGGTATGTACGTCGGCGCCTGTCAGCAGGCCTGCGACGTGACGATCAGCCATGCCTGGATGGAGTTCGATGCCCTTGGTTACTCGGGGACCAACTCAGGAGGGGCGGTCGTCATAGAAGACTCGCAGTTCGACAACAACGAGGACGGAGTCGACACCAATACCCAAATCAACGGCGACCCGCCCGCCCCCCAGGACGGGGCCTGTCCTCATGACGGCGTCAGTCCCATCACCGGCACCCACTCGTGTTGGGTGTTCATCCAGAACAGTGTCCATAACAACAACAACGGAGACGTTCCCAGGGCCGGGAATGCTGCGTCCGGCCCCACCGGCACCGGCATGACCCTGTCGGGTGGTCGCAACGACACCGTCATGGACAACCACTTTTACGACAACGGCGCCTGGGGCATCCTCTTCGTGCCCTATCCTGATGACAGCACACCGTCACTGAACCAGAGCTGCAGTGGTACAGGTGGTGTGGAGGAGTCGGGCCTGGGCTGCGTCTACGACCCCGAGGGTGACGCTCTGTTGCACAACACCTTCAGTCACGACGGCTACTTCGGCAATCCCTCCAACGGTGACTACGGCCAGATCACTATCTCCGCCCACCAGCCGGAGAACTGCTTTGCCGGCAACTCCGCACCCGATGGGAGCACACCGGCGAATCTCGAGCAGGTTCAGGCCACATGCGGGAAGCTGTCCACGGCGCCCAACTCGGGCGGGGCGCTCCTCGGTCAAGTCCTGTGCGATACCGGTATCGAAGGTAGCGATTGTCCCGCCGGGGCGAAATACCCGCAGGCCGGTGAGCCAGTCATGCACCGTCTTCCGAAGAACCTCCCGTCGATGCCCGATCCGTGTCAGGGGGTACCGGAGAACTCATGGTGCCCCGACGGCCAGCCGGTCTGACCCAGTCGTACCGGCACCGGCAGGGTCGTGCTATCGCCCCCTGACGGCAGCAGCTCAGGTTGTGGATCGAGTGTCGGCTTCCAGCTTTCGAGATCGTCAGTGGGGAACGGACCGATGGCGTCGGCGGCCAGCGGCACGCCGAAAAAGAATCCCTGGGCCAGGTAGCAGTTCAGCGTTTGGAGTTGCACGGCCTGGGAGTGGCGCTCCACTCCTTCGGCCATGACCGAGAGCCCGAGTGATTCACCGAGGGCGATGATGGCTCGGACGATCGCCACATCCTCGACATTGCTGTCGAGCTCGTCGATGAAGCTNNCCCGGTTCCGAAGTCGTCGATCTCGAGATGAAGTCCGAGGTCCCGCAGCGATGTGAGCGTGGCGATGACGAGATCACCGTTGCCCATCAAGGTGCTCTCTGTTATCTCGAGCCACAGCTTGTCAGGGTTCAGTCCCGATTCGTCGAGGGCGGCCGCCACCTGACCCGGGAACGACGGATCGGCGATCTGTTGCGCCGACACGTTGACGGAGATGTTCAGGCGGCCGTCGTCTTGGCCTGCCTCTGTCCGCACAAGGTGCCATGCCGCCGTCTGCCGGCACGCCTCACCCACAACCCAGGCACCCAGCGGCACGATAAGTCCGCTGTCTTCGGCCAGCGGGATGAACTCACCGGGGGGGAGCAATCCCCGGGTGGGATGGCGCCAGCGCACGAGAGCCTCGATACCCACCAGGGTCCGGGTGTGGAGGTCGACCTGCGGCTGGTAGTGGAGAACCAACTCATTGCGCTCGAGAGCGCGATGAAGCTCGTTTGACGTCCGGAGCCTGCGGATGGTGCTCGCCTCTTCGTCGTCGCGGTAGACGACGATGTGCGAGGGGCCCGCCTCCTTGGCCTTGTACATGGCCACGTCGGCATTGCGGAGGAGCTCGGGACCCGACTCNNCAGAGCCAGGCCGATGCTCACCGATACGAACATCTCGCCGTCCGACGATGCCAAAGGTTGTGCCATCGACGAGGCCAGTCGGCGGGCGATCTCGAGGGCCTCGCCCCGATCACCGACTTCGCACAGGGCGGTGAATTCGTCACCGCCGAACCGGGCCAGGGTGTCGCCCGCCCGCAGGGCGCGACCGAGACGATCGGCCACTCTCTGCAAGAGGCGATCCCCGACCTCGTGACCCAGGCTGTCGTTGATGAGCTTGAATCGGTCGAGGTCGAGGAAGAACAGCGCGTGGTGCTGGC
Source organism: Acidimicrobiaceae bacterium (assembly GCA_003131945.1). The sequence continues at coordinate 1,037 of PKWD01000418.1, read as the reverse complement.
CACCACGTTGGGCGCGGTTCAGGGCTCCTTGCAGGCGGTCCATGAACAAGGCGCGATTGGGCAGACCAGTCAGGAGGTCGTGCACTGCGTCGTGAGCGAGTCGTTCGCGCATCTCCCGGCGCTCAGTGATGTCCTCGATCTGACCGATCATGTACGACGGGTGGCCGTCTGCGTCCCGGACGCAGGATGAACTGACCGACACCCAGACGAGGTGCCCGTCGGAGTGGATGTAGCGCTTCTCCAACTGGTAATTCTCGATCTCGCCGGCGAACAGGGCCTGGATCTCCACAGCGTTGGATTCCCAGTCCTCAGGGTGGGTGAGCTCACGGATGGCCATGCCGGCCATCTCGTCGGGTTGGCGACCGACGATATCGCCGAACGCCTGGTTGGCCCGCACCAACGTCCCGTCACACGACGCCAACGCCATGCCGATGGGGGCGTGCTGGAATGCGCCTCGGAACCGTTCCTCGGCATCGGCCAGTGCCGCTTCGGAGCGCCGCAGCCGGACCCCTACCCACGCCACCGTTTCACCGACGAGGACGCAGCACGGCAGGACGTAGGCCGCCGAGGCCACGGCGAGTGACGTTCGGGTGAGACCCATGTCGATCAAGGGAGCCACGTACGCCACGGCCAGAAGGGGAAGAAAGCGCAGGGAGGTCCCGGGCGGATGCGCCAGCCCGATCCACACGAATGCCACCAGGTAGAACGTCGCATACACGAATCCGTCGCCGCCGGTGAAGCGATCGTGCATTGCGATCACGGCAAAGGCCAGAGGGACGATCCACAACGTCGCCGACCGGCGCCATCGCTCCCACGGCACCAGCCAGATCACGACGCCGCAGACGATGGCGACGAACCCGATGANNCCCACAAGACGGGTCGTCAGCGTTCCCTGCGAAGCCGCGTCAGGCCGGGGACGAGGAGCCATGACGATTCATCGGCGCCGTGGCTCATCAGCACGAATGAGGGATCCCACGGTTGTGGCGCTGTTGTGGAGACGCCGTGCCTGGGGGTCGGGAGCGTGCCTTATGGTCAGG
>PKWD01000026.1 GCA_003131945.1 Acidimicrobiaceae bacterium | reverse complement strand
AGTGCTCCTCAGGCATGGAAACTCGGGCCTGCAAGCGGGAGGTAGAGCACGGCTACCATCGGTAAAAGCGGTGATTGCCTGCGCTCTCGCCTCGGCCCAGGGCGAACCCTACGAGCCAAAGAACCAGGAGGATCACAGCCACGATCCAAAGAAAATGGAGCGCGAAACCGAGGCCAGCGAACAACAACACGATCAGAAATGCAACAAGGATGATCATCAGTGTCTTCTCCTTAAGTTTGCAAGCGGAAGGTCTTCGAGTGTGAGTCTTAGACGTACGAGTCATCTCTGCGGACGACATTGCCTTGTCCATCGTCAACGACTGTTCGATGGTGACGAATTCCGCTGGTCAAGGATCCAACGAGCGATAGCACGGCACCAACGACTCCGACGATCATGAGGATGACTCCGACCGTGTGGATGTTAAAGCCGTGCTGATATGGACTCACAGTGACTGCGAAGTCCAAGACGGCACCGATGGCAAATACAACGATGCTGGCTACAAGCGCACCAACCATGTTCCACTCCTCATCTTGACGATGCTCAAGCGATACCCGTTGCCATAGCCTCCAAACGTTGGTCATTCAACGCCCTACGGCGCCATCGGGTAAATTGAGCGTCTTCCAACTGGTCGGGGAAGGGTGTAGGGTCGGGCTACCTTCGACAGTGAGGGCTTCGGGAGGGTCGGCCTGTGCCGCCCGGTGCAATTTTGGAAGCGACCTCGTGTCGAGTTTCTCACTGTCGATCAAGAAAAGTCGTTCTGAGTCCCTGAGGATCCCCTCCTCCTGGTGGACTCTGATCGGCGGCCCGACAGCGATCGTCCAAGAGCATCGAGGGCGCCAGGCCCCTCCCCCGTCAACTGGTCCTTGTAGATGACGACCGGGTCCGCACGAATCGCAGAATTCGGGGTCGCCGCCAGCTTCGTCGAGGAAGAGGCGGTACTGGCCGTCCGCGGGGAGGTCGATATGGTCACCTCCCCCACTCTGGGCTGTTTCGTGGACGCGGCGATCGACAGTGGGCACTCGTCGGTGGTGCTGGACCTGGCCGAGCTGGACTTCATGAGCGTCTCGGGTATGGGGGTGATCGCCAGTGGAGCGTTCCGCCTCGGGCTTTCGGGCGGCGCGCTCACGATCCGCTCGCCCTCTGCCATGGTCCGTCGCCTTCTCGACATCACGGGTTTGGCCACACTGGTTCGCGTGGAGGAGCCGCAGGCGAGTTCTGGCCACCTTGGCCCGGAACAGTCCGTCGACCTCCCGGAGGTGCCCGTCAGCACCAATCCCTACGACCACCTCAAGAGGGTCACCGCCGTCCCGTCCAATGACGAGGTGGTTGATGCCGCGCTTCGCCTGGTGGTGGCGCTGGCCCAGGCCACCGTGGGTGGCGCCGACGGCGTCAGCGTGTCGCTTCGGCGCCATGGGCGCCTGGCCACGGTGGCCGCCAGCGACCAGACCATCTCGGACATGGATGCGATTCAGTACGCCACCGGAGAGGGGCCCTGCGTCGACGCGTCGGTTGAAGGTCGTTGGTTTCACGCCGAGTCCTTGGACACCGAGTTTCGGTGGCCCGCATTCATGCCCGGAGCTCTAGCTCTCGGGATCAACTCGATCTTGTCGTCCCCTCTGCTGGCCCGAGACAAACCGGTGGGGGCTCTCAACATCTACTCACGCACCGAATCTGCCTTCGCTCCGAAAGACCAGGAACTGGCGTCGGTGTTCGCCGCCCAAGCCTCGGTTATCTTGACCGAGGCCGGGTTGGACGTCACCGATGAACAGCTGGCCAGCCGGTTCCGAGAGGCGCTGCGGAGCCGGGAGGTTATCTCCCAGGCCCAGGGTGTGATCATGGAGCGCGACGGCGTCAGTGAAGACAACGCCTACTCCGATCTCCGCCGCTTCTCGCGGTGGAACGGCAGGCCACTGCGTGAGCGGGCACACGACATCGTGGTCTCCACCCAGCGACCCCAGCCCCACCTCGAGCCCGAACCGGTAGGAGGTCACGATGGCTGAGCAGACGTCCGACGTGCTCGACCGCTACCGCCGGGACGCCGAGCTCTCCCACGGCGAGCTGTGGCTGCGCTACTTCGAGCTCGGGGGCATGAGCACCGGGCTCCAACTCGAAGCCTTCCTCTACGGCGCTCTCCGGCCGAGCGCCCATGACCACGACGTGATCGCTCACACTCTGAACGAGCGCTTCACCGAGCTAGGCGGGGACCATCCCGTTCCCTACGTGGAGGATGAGAACGACAACTAGCGCGAAACAAGCCACGACAGGCCTTATTGGGGCAGTCCGTCGGGTCGCCTCGGGATCAGCGGGGAGCCGGCCGGGGATCCGGGTGTGCTGAAGGAGGCGGCTTCCTAGGTGACGGCGCGGCACGGTCGGCTTCGCTCTCGTGAGTCACCGCGCACATCCGTGTCGACGATGGAGTATCACGCGGCTCGGTGGTGAATCTCCGCTTCGGAGTTGCCAGGTAGCGGCAACCCCTAACCCGTCCACGAGTCGGCGTAGCCGTTAGCCTCAACTTCCTCGCAGAACGTTATCGATGGGCAGGAGATCGAGTTGGCGTACAGCGGTCCGGTGCCGATCGGGCCACCGGCATTGGCGAAGGTCTGAGGCTTCGACCAGGAGGCGCCGTTGTAGGTGACCCAGCCGTCCAGACCCCCAGCCATGCAGAACGAGGGTGTGGGGCACGAGAGCGCATTGAATGATTGGGGACCGAGGGATGTCGTGAGGGCTAGCCCCTTCGACCACGAGGTGCCATTGAACGTATTCAGATAGGCCACGTTGGCTCCGGTGGTGCCTCCCACCGCACAGAACGTGGCAGCCGGGCAGGACACCACGGATACTTCGGGATTTGAACCGGATGTGCTTCCGGGAGGCAGCGGGAGAGTTTGCGGAGCCGCCCACCCGCTCCCGTTGTAGGTGACCGATTGGTCGTTGTAGACCGCCTCGCAGAAGGTTGGATTGGCGCACGACACCTCACCGATGGTGGTCGGGTTCAAGGTGCTCGAGTTGAGCACCTCGGATTGGGACCATGAGGTTCCGTTGTAGGTGTAGTAGTTGACGTTGCCGTCCACCGCCATGCAGAAAGAGGTGGTGGGACACGAGACGGAGAAGGATACGGACGCCGACGATTCCGACGGGTTCAACTGGTCGACCGCAGACCAGGTCGAACCGTTGAAGGTGTAGACATCACTGAGATCGTCCCCGGCGATACACAGGGACGACGAAGCGCATGAGACCGAAACCAACTGGTCATTCGAGTTGGATCCGGCAGTCGCGTCGATGTCCACGCCCTTGGACCACACCTTTCCATTCCAGGTGAATGCGTCACCCGTGTCGTCGACGGCGGCACAGAACCCGGTACTGGTGCATGACAC